>VBAU01000023.1:5169-12658 GCA_005883855.1 Bacteroidota bacterium | reverse complement strand
GAAGGAATAAGCAGCAGGAGGAATAATTGTTTCATGTTTCAAAAATACGGGTTAGGAGTTATGGGTTTAGCATGATTCCCTATTTTCCACCTTTCAAGTTTTGCATATTGAGTTTTGCAGTAAATTGCCTCTTCATGGAAAAAAAGAAAATTATTTCTGTAAAGAATCTCGTAAAAAACTACGGAAGCTTCGAAGCGGTAAAGGGAATCAGTTTCGACGTCTTTGAACACGAGATTTTCGGCATGCTGGGGCCCAATGGCGCGGGAAAATCTACAACGCTGGAAATAATAGAAACTCTTCGTGGGAAAACAAGGGGTGAAGTTATTGTAGATGGACATGACCTGGATAAGGAACCCGGTGAGATCAAAAAAATCATCGGCGTTCAGCTTCAAACGAGCGGATATTACCCTGGTTTGAATTTGCTTGACCTGATCGAACTTTTCTGCGGACTGTATAATAGGAATATAAACCCGATGGACTTGTTGGAAATGGTGAACTTGACAGAAAAGGCTAAGGCTCAGTTCAAGCAATTGAGTGGCGGGCAAAAGCAGCGATTCTCTGTGGCCACCACATTGATCAATGACCCGAAAATTATTTTCCTGGATGAACCCACGACGGGACTGGATCCGCAAGCGAGAAGAAGTTTGTGGGAACTTATCAAAAACATTCGGGAAAGAGGAACGACTGTGATCATCACTACGCATTACATGGACGAAGCAGAATATCTTTGTGACCGGGTGGCGGTGATCGATGCGGGTAAAATTATTGAGCTAAATAGCCCGGACCAAATGATCGACCAACTTGTAGCTTCAGGTTTTGAAAGACCCAGGGAAGTAAAAAAAGCAAACCTGGAGGATGTATTTATCCACCTGACCGGGCGTTCTTTGAGAGAAGAATGATTTTTTACTTTTTGTTTTTACTTCAAAAATAAAACTATGCCAGTAGCAGCTATTGATCCGAGGTATCCGATCGGTAAATATGAACAGCAACCGTTTTCTATTGAGAAAAAAGTAGAGTGGCTTGCCGACATAAAATTCTTACCTATTCAACTGGAAAACGCGATACTAAATTTGGACGAGGCCCAATTAAAAACTCCTTATCGCGATGGAGGGTGGACCATTCACCAGCTGGTGCATCACGTGGCCGATAGTCATATGAATGCCTATTGCCGGTTTAAATTGGCACTCACCGAAGATAATCCAACGATCAAGCCCTATAACCAGGAACTTTGGGCGGAAATGAATGACGTGCACAAATTGCCGATTAATATTTCGCTCACGCTCTTGCACGCTTTACATGCGCGGTGGTATGAATCCCTTAAGTATGTGACGGACGATGATTGGAACAACCGTACAGTTTTTCATCCCGAGCACAAAAAAACAGTGAGATTGTGGAATTTGCTTGGCACCTACGCCTGGCACGGAAAACATCATGTCGCACACATTCTCGCTTTGCGGGAACGGATGGGTTGGTGAAAAGTTGTTTGAAATTTGAAGTTTGAGATCTAAAATCTGACACGATGAGTACTATTCGGAAATTTGAAGACCTTAAAATTTGGCAGACGGCCCGGAGCCTGTGCTCAAAGGTCTTTCATCTTACCGAAACCGGTCCGGCCTCGAAAGATTACAAGTTTAAAGAGCAAATCCGAGCTTCGTCCGGATCCGTTATGGACAATATAGTAGAAGGCTTTGAGCGGTCAAGTCAATTTGAGTTCGTGAATTTCTTAAGTATTGCCAAGGGCTCCTCTGGAGAAACTAGATCGCAGCTGTATCGCGGAATTGATCAAAACTATTTTCCCTCTGAAACGGTTGATTTGATCAAAGAATACGCAGACTTGGCCTCTGCTATCTCCGGGTTTATCAAGTATCTTAATCAGTCCGAAATAAGGGGGCAAAAATTTAGAGACCGTAGCGTTTGATCTCAGGACTCAAATGTCAAATCTCAAATTTCAAATCCGTGTATGAAATGGAAAACTCTTTCTTCTGAATATCTCTTCAAGGATTTGTGGTTCACCGTCCGCAAAGACAGGTGTGAAACGCCGGATGGAAAGATCATCGATCCTTATTATGTTTATGAATTTCCTACCTGGGTGACAGCCCTCGCCCTTACGGAAGAAAACCAGGTTATACTCGTCAAACAATATCGTCACGCGATCGGTGATATTTCTCTTGAGATCCCGGGCGGGTGTGTGGATGACACCGATAAAAGCTTCGAGGATGCTATTGCCAGGGAATTGCTAGAGGAAACAGGGTATTCGTTCCAGAAATTCATTTATCTCGGTAAGATCTCGCCCAATCCATCGACGAATACGAATTGGATGCATATGTTCCTTGCCACAGGAGGCAAAAAGACCCATGAGCAAAAACTGGATCACAACGAAAACATAGAAGTGGAGTTGTGTTCGATTGATGAATTGAAAAACTTTCTAAAAACAAATCGGATCATACAGGCAATGCATGTTACATGTATCATGTATGCGTTGCAAAAATTAGGAGAATTGAAGTATTAGGCACCGTGGGATGCGTAGAGACAAGGCATGCGTAGAGACAAGACATGCCTTGTCTCTACGCATCCCACCCAAAATCACCCAACAACCTCCACGTCTCCTACCAAAAACACGCTGCCGCAAACAAGAATTAGGTCATCCGCAGAAGCCTTTGTCAAAGCAGCTTTGATCGCACTATTCACGTCGCGATACACTTCACCTTTCAATTGAAATTGCTCTGCCGCTTGTTTCAATAACCTGGCTTCTAAAGACCGGGGAATATTAGCCTGCGTAAAATAATAATCCGCCAGCTTCGGGAACAAAGGCAATATTTGTTCAAGTTCTTTATCCTTTACAATGCCAAATATGATATGCAAATGCTCGTGGTCCGTGATCTCCACTTGTTCCATCAATATTTTTATGCCGTCTTGATTATGCGCTACATCCAGCACAACCAAAGGATTTTGCTGGACCACTTCCCATCTTCCGTGGAGATCAGTAAGTTTTTTTGCAGACTGCAACCCCTTCTTTACATCAGCATCCTCAATATTCCATCCAAGATGCTGCAATTGAGTGCAAGTCTCAAGAACAGTGACAAGATTCTTTGTTTGATAAAGGCCCGGTAGATCCAACCGATAAACCTGGTGGTCTGTTTTGTTTTGCTGCGCTATTTCCACAACAAGTTCATGCACGGCCGGCCGACGTGCGACTTTCTCCCAGCTCCAGCTAATCGCTTGTCTTTTTTCAGAGGCAAGGGACATCGGGCTGTTCTTTTCCGTTGACACTTGTTCAAAAATTGGTTGAGTTTCTGGAAGCACCTCACCTACTACAACTGGTACACCTGGTTTGATTATTCCCGCTTTTTCAAAAGCAATGTTTTCGAGGCGGTTGCCTAATATGTCCACATGGTCCCATCCGATATTTGTGATCACACTGAGCTCAGGTACGATAATATTTGTGCTGTCGAATCGTCCGCCAAGGCCGGTTTCAACAATCGCTATTTCGCATTTCTGCTCAGCAAAATATTCAAATGCCATAGCAACGGTGATCTCAAAAAAACTGGGGTCGATTTCTTCAATAATGGGTTTTATCCTCTCAGTAAAATCGATAACAAATTCTTGAGAACACATATTCCCATCAATTCTTATCCTCTCTCTGAAATCTTTCAAGTGCGGAGAAGTATATAAACCGCTCTTATAGCCGGCTGTCTGCAAAATGGCAGCCAGCATGTGGCTCACTGATCCTTTGCCATTTGTTCCTGCAATATGAATGCTTTTAAATTTTTTTTCGGGGTGGTCCAAAAACTCACAAAGCCTTTGAATGTTAGTCAGGTCTTTTTTAAAAGCAGCTAAGCCTATCTTACTGAACATGGGCAACCTGGAGAATAAATAATCTAAGGTCTGATGGTAGGAAGGTTGAGAGGTTTTAATCATGATTGTCTTCGGGAGGTTTTAAAGAAATGAATTTAATGATAGTCCAGACGACCGCAATAATTATTGTCAGGTAACCAACGATAATAAATTCCTCCGACAACGGCCAATGCCTCATTTTCGAAAAACTGCCAATGAGAAATGCAAGATAGCCCCCGAGAAGAAGTATTAGGGGCCATCGTAAAAAATGCAACGGCTTCATGTACGCACTTTTTACAAATTTAGATCAGTTCATCAATGATTGATACAGCTGAAAATTCTCTTCATCAAAGCAAACAAAATACACTTTGACGGGCGCATTCGCTCGAAGAAAATCGGACACTGTTTTTACAGCAATTGCAGCAGCTTCTTTTTTGGGATAACCATAAATACCGGTGCTGATATTTGGAAAGGCAACGGATTGTAAACCGTTTTCTACCGCCAGTCGCAAACTATTGTTGTAACAGTTAGCCAACTTCGCCGGCTCACCGCTGTTGCCACCACTCCATACAGGGCCGACTGTGTGGATTACAAATTTTGCGGGCAAATTTCCTGCGGTTGTAATTACTGCCTCACCCGTGGGACAGTTTCCTTGTTTCGCAATTATGATCTTACACTCTTCTAAAATCGCCTGGCCGCCTGCGCGGTGAATAGCGCCATCCACACCACCACCTCCCATCAAGGAAGAGTTGGCTGCATTGACAATGGCGTCTACCTTCTGTTTTGTTATGTCGCCGCGGATGATTTGTATTTGGCTGGCACGGGTCATGTTGCAAAAATAAAATGCCTGGCCGAATTGATTGACCAGGCACGCCGCAATCTTACAACAATTTTATACTAACCTCTTAATTTAAAATTAAAGATCACAGTGCCTTTTTGTCCTCCGTCGGATGTACCAAGCTTTAATTCGAAGGCCCTTCTCTCTGCAATATCTATGAGTTTCCTGTTTGATGTCGTGGAGCCCCTGGGCTGAAAAGTAGCAGACTGCACTCGCCCTCTTTCATCGGCCACAATATCCATCGCAACTTTTGCATTTTCGTTGAATTCATCCTCGAAGCTCTGGTTAGCGACGTTCAAAACCTTAGTGCCAAAATTTTTCGGTCCGGTTCCTGGCCCATTGCCTGGGCCGTTGCCACCACCATTCCCGGTTCCACTTCCACCGCCGGTACCTGGCCCGTTCCCTACCCCGTTTCCAGTACCCTTATAGCCGCTCCGGTCATAATTATCGACAGTGCCGCCGCCTGCGCCAGAGCCTCCAAGAGTTTTACCTAGAACAGCTTTCGGTTTTGGAGGTGTGGGCGTTTCTACCACAGGTTTTGGTTCCGTTTTTACAACAGAGTGATTCGTGTTTATTTTTGTCGCCATCGGCTTCGGATTGTCAGGCTTTAAAACCGGTGGGCTTTCTTTATCATTGTCTTCAATATCCTTCACATCATCCTTTTCGCCGGGCTGAGGCGGATTATAAGCTGTGCCCGCAGGGCCTGTAGCGTGAACTGGATTGCCACCGCCTCCACCGCCACCTCCGCCAATGCTGGGTGCGACTTCATCAGGAATATTTAAGTTGACCTCAACAGCGTTATCGACAATGGGAGCTTCAAAAGTTGGGAAATCCATCTTTATCAGGATAAAGATGAGGAGCACCAGACCGGCTACACCAAGCGTCATCATAGAGGCCTGGGCGTTTTTCTTAGCTTCAAAGGAATCAGACATGTAGGCCACAGAGTTATTCATACAAATTTACATTTTACTGCCAGGAAAACAAACCTCGGTCTTATGCACAGGTGTTATTAACGAAACAAATGACGTGCAACTTGCGCAACGGGCGTTTTATGAAATGTTAAGATTGAGGATTTGATATTTGAAATTTGAGATGTGACTCCCGAGTTGCGATTATACGATTGGGATTTCGAACTTCGGATTTCGGATTTAATAATCTATTTCCCGAATTTCTCCTGCCAGGCCAGCACTCCTCCACCAAGATTCTTTGTGTTTTCAAAACCCATAGTTTCAAGAAACATGGCAGCTTGCCCGCTTCGGTTGCCGCTGCGACAATAGAGTATGACTTCCTTGTCCTTCAAATCCTCGATCTCATCTACTTGCATGCTCCGGATTTGGCCTAATGGTAGCAGAATCCCGCCGATATTAAAGTCCGCATTTTCATACGGCTCCCTGACATCTACGAGATGCAGTTCTTCACCGGCATCCATTCTCTTCTTTACTTCTTCAACGGTGATATTTTCCATAAAAAATTATTGTGGTATTTGATTGTTGGTCGTGCTATCGGATGGCGGTGGTTCAGGTTTTTCGGCGCTCAGCCAAACGCTGATCAATTGACCTGTTCGAATGCGCAAAGGCTTTCCCTCTTCATCAAAGCGAGGCGGGTCCTGCTTATAAACATAAGCGCTAATAGTATCCTTAATCGATGGATCAGCTTGAACAACCAAAATGTTTAAGCCATTCCCTTCCAGTTTTGCCTTTGCTTCCCCAAAGGTCCAGCCTACCAGGTTCGGCACATTAAACTGGGTCTCCCCCACACCGGTTCCAAGAACAAGGGTTACGGCCGAGCCCATTTGAATTTTTGTCCCCGGCGTGATATGCTCTCCTTTGTACAATTGATCGAGCACAGAGTTTTTTGCAAAGTCAGCCTTGTAAACCGTGTCTCCAACTTTCAATCCAGCATTTGCCAAATTCATCTCTGCATTGCGAAAGCTGTACCCGATAAGATTAGGCATGTCTATCATCGGCGGCGTTGATCGATTCAACGTGAGATAAACGGTTCGGTTTACCTTGACAACAGCATCACTTTCCGGGACCTGTTTGATTATTGCTGAAGGCGGCAAAGTATCCACATATACTGAATCCTGGATCACTAAATCGAAACCTTCCCTGTCAAGGATCTTTTGCGCCTCAGAGAAAGATTTTCCTACAACCTGCGGGACCGAACGGGACCGTCCGTGATGAGTTAAAAAATTTAGCGACAGAATAAAGACTGTAAAGACCACCACCATTAGCGCAATCGCTGTTAGCATATTAAACCATAAAGGTCGGTGCGTGATGTATTTGAGCATGGGTATTAAATATGTTATCAATTAGGTTTTAAGAGAACCGAACCCGCGTGGCTCATAACACATAACTCATACCTGTTTTCTAAAAGCATTCCTCAACCAGTTTCGTGTAGAACTCTTTCAAACTCCAACCCATTACCCGAACCTGTTGCGGAACTATGCTAGCTTCACTCTGACCCGGTACCGTATTTATTTCGAGCATAAATGGTTGTTTTGACTTAGCGTCATAAATGAAATCTATTCTCACCACACCCCGGCAGTTAAATACATGATAGATTTTCCGCGCTGCATCCCGAATCTTGTCCGCGACAACTTCGTCAATTTCCGCCGGTGTCACTTCTGTAGATGCTCCTTCGTATTTCGCTTCGTAATCAAAAAAGTCTTTTTTGCTGAAAACCTCTGTGATCGGCAAAACAATAATATTCCCTTTTGTTTTGAAGACGCCCACGGTAAACTCTCTCCCTTCGATAAATTCTTCTATCAACACCTGCTCATCCTCCTTAAAGGCTTTTTCCACCGCAACACCGAAC
>VBAU01000023.1:4643-5149 GCA_005883855.1 Bacteroidota bacterium | reverse complement strand
ATGCTTGACCCGCCATTGTTGGGTTTCACAAATACGGGGAATTGCAATCGAGCAGCCACTTCATCCGGGGTGTGAAACTCGTCTTTGACCAATAACTCCGATTTGGCTACCGGAATACCTGAGAATGCAGCTACCGCAACTGTAAAGCGTTTGTTAAAAGTGAGCGCTGATGTTGCCGCGTTGCAAGAAGTATAAGGAATGTCCAGTGTGTCGAAGTAGCCCTGTAATTTTCCATCTTCACCCGGAGTTCCATGCATTCCGATGAACACTGCATCAAATTCTATTTTGTTGCCATCGATAAGCAAGGAAAAGTCGTTTTTGTTGATCTCGGCTTTTGTCGAATCTTCCAGCTCATAAAACCAACCCTCCGGACGAACGTCAATTTTATATACATTGAATTTTTCACGATCCAGGTTTTTGTCAATAGTCACCGCGCTTTTGTAGGAAATGACCGCCTCGCCTGAAAAACCACCCGTAACAAGAGCAATGTTCTTTTTCATGGACTG
>VBAU01000023.1:0-4617 GCA_005883855.1 Bacteroidota bacterium | reverse complement strand
TATTGAGGAAAAATTGCTTTACCGGAAATAAAATTGTATTACAAGAAATAAGTCACCGAACACAGCTAAAAATGATAAATGTTACTAAATGGTAATCTTAACCGAATGATGAACCTCTCTCTGTCAATGGCAATAAGAAAGGTGAAGGATTCATTTGCCTTCACCTTTTTACGACGGGAAATATCACCCGCCACTTCTTGGCAGTTGTATACTGCGTTTGTTTTGTAGTGTTAAGGTAGAAAAAAAATCGGTGCGAGTTCAGAAAATAATCCCGATTTTTTCCACATTTGCGCCTGTTTAGATGTGCAGTTTTTCTTTCTTAGCCGCTAGCTCTTCTACAGTTTCACGATACATCTCATCTGGCACACAACAATCTACGGGGCACACAGCCGCGCACTGCGGTTCTTCATGAAAACCCTGGCATTCGGTGCATTTATTGGGAACGATATAATAAATGTCAGTAGAGACCGGTGGATTTTTTTGATCGGCGTCGACCACCGTTCCGTCCAATAAGGTGTACGATCCTTTTACCGTTGTGCCATCCGCAATGGCCCACTCTACGCCGCCCTCATAGATTGCATTATTCGGACACTCAGGTTCACACGCGCCACAATTAATACATTCTTCAGTTATCTTGATTGCCATAGATTTAATTTTGCATTTTTAAGCTGAAAAAATTCATTTAATTGTCACAAATATAAAATGATATAATCTTTATACAAATGATTTTAGCGGAGCGAATTGATTGGCTAAGCAAGTTAGGGAATTATATGGTCAGCGATAGTCCAGCGTGGAAAGAAGCAAGGCAAAAGGCTTCTGCAGAAAATGGCTGGTTTACGCCGGAATTCATAGATCTGGCTGTACGGAACATCGCGGAAAACTATTTGAACCGTGATCATCTTCATCAATGGGCGGCGCATTACAGTCCTCACAGCTCGCAAACTAACGCTCGCACCGTTGGTGTTGTAATGGCCGGGAATATTCCGCTCGTGGGCTTTCACGATTTCTTATCAATCTTTATAAGTGGTCATAGGGCGCTCATAAAACCGTCATCAAAAGATCAAGCCCTTATTAAACACATCTTAAGTGTACTTACCAGCTGGAAACATGAAGTCGATGAGCAAATTCATTTCTCAGAGATCTTAAAAGGCTGTGATGCCTACATTGCCACGGGCAGCTATAATACCTCCCGCTATTTCGACTATTATTTTGGCCAGTATCCCCACATCATTCGGCGCAATAAAACCTCCGTTGCCGTTTTAACCTGCCAGGAAACAACGACGGAACTGAAACAGTTGGCCGATGATGTTTACCAATTCTTCGGCCTGGGTTGCAGAAACGTCACTAAAGTGTATGTGCCGCGTGAATATGATTTTAAATCTTTACTTTCTGCGTTTAGAAAATATGATTACCTGGCCGATCATCACAAGTACAGGAACAATTATGACTATAACCTCACCCTCCACATTCTGAACAACAAATTCTATATGACAAACGGCTCTGTTTTACTGGTTGAGGATCCCTCGATTTTTTCTCCCATCAGCCAGGTCAATTATGAATATTATTCAGACAGGGATACGTTATTGTCCTCATTGACCAGGAACCAGGAAATTCAATGCATTGTTGGTCATGACCATGTCCCGTTTGGACAGGCGCAACGCCCGGGGCTTTTTGATTATGCTGACAAGGTCGACACGATGGAATTTTTAAGTTCTCTTTAAAAACTAACCGTTTTATTTGTTGTTATTTGTGTTTAAATTTGTAGTCGACGGAAGTACGAAGGTCTTAGTAAATTTCTTGTTAAACTAAATCAATGGTTGGTTAAGTGACTCTATCTGTTATTATTTTTGAAGTCGGGGCACAACCTTTGCCAGCTATAAACTATTAAAAAACTAAAAATTTCAATACGCCATGAAGTGGAAACAATTATTACTGATCGTTTCAATAAGCGTGGGATCAGCGCTAGCCACCGTGTGGGGCTATAATAAATTCACACATCAAGCTGCCTTTGTGCAAACACAGAACGGTGTGCCCGTAAACTATGCGGGTTTCTTTGACAAGAACACATCCGGTGACCCCGTCGACTTTTCGAAAGCTGCCAATTCTTCAGTACAAGCAGTCGTGCATATCAAGACAAAAATTCCGGCAAAAAAAATTAGCAATGACTTGCCACGAAGCCGTGGTAATGGCTTCGACGATTGGTTTAATCAATTTTTTGATTTTGGACCCAGCGTCATTCCCGAGCAGAGAGCATCTGGTAGCGGCGTGATCATTAGTCAAGATGGATACATCGTTACAAACAACCACGTGATTTCCGATGGCGACAAAGGAATCGCTTCTGAGATCAACGTCACTCTCCACAATAGAAAAACTTATAAAGCGAGGGTAATTGGTTATGATCCAAATTATGATCTTGCTGTTCTGAAAATCGACGGAAACAATCTTCCTTTCATGCTGTATGGAAACTCAGATGAGGTACAGCTAGGTCAGTGGGTGCTTGCAGTTGGTTATCCTCTTTCATTGGAAACCACGGTGACCGCGGGCATCGTAAGTGCCAAAGGAAGAACGATTGGAATCAATAGCCGCCAGGGAGGGGCACCTGTTGAATCTTTTATTCAAACAGACGCAGCTGTAAACCAGGGTAATAGTGGTGGCGCACTGGTAAACACCAGTGGTCAGCTCATCGGTATTAATTCTGCGATACTTGCTCCGTCCGGAACTTACGCAGGTTATTCGTTTGCTATACCTGTAACCCTCGTGAAGAAGGTTGTGAGCGATATTATCCAGTACGGGAATGTACAGAGAGGATACCTTGGAGTTAGCTATCCAACACAGGAATTGAATGAGGAGCAAATGAAGCAGTTGGGAATTAAAGATAACGAAGAGGGCGTGTACGTTTCTGGTGTAGCACCAGATGGCGCAGCACAAGCAGCAGGGATCAAAAGGGGTGATTTTATCACTAAAATAAATGAAGCTGAAGTAACCAACGGACTTGAAATGAGCTCCGTACTTGCCAACTATAAACCGGGCGATAAGGTCCAGGTTACTTATAGACGTAAAGGATCCGAATATTCAACCGGGGTTGTGCTGAAAAAATCTTCAGGCAACTACGATGCTGTAGTCGCTGCAAATGTTGCAGAGGAATTGGGTGCGGATCTCGAGACTCTTGATTCCAAAAAAGCGGATCAATATAATATCGAAGGGGGTGTTGTGGTTAAGTCGATTAAGAAAGGTGGTGCCATTAGCAAAACAAGAATGGAGGAAGGTTTTATCATCACCAGTGTAAGTGGGGTTGATGTAAAGAACGTCGAAGAATTAGGAAAGGCTCTGTTAAGTGCAAGAGGAATTGTAAAATTAGAGGGAATGTATCCTGGTTCGGATATGTACACATATCCGCTGAATTTGAATGGTGAATAAAAAAATCTCTCGCTTATAATATACTAACCGTTTCGGCAAGCCGGGACGGTTTTTTTATGTCGATCTGCAAGACTAGTTTAGACCTATGAGGTTTTTGAAATCCTTATAGGTCTAATTTTTCAAACACCAAATATGCCCACGCTTGCAAGTGAACATCCAAACGATTTGAAATGTTAAGGGGTGACGCTGAAAATATTTCGCGGAATCTCCCATTTATTCCTTCAATGGAAAGACTTAAATCAACAGCTGAAAAATTTAATACGACAACCACTTCATGAATGCCGTTCTTTCTCATGTAAGCAAGTGCGTGGCAATCATCTCCGGTTTTTAGTAATGTGGTTTTTGTCTGTGGATCACCGGCGTGCAATGCAACGTTTTTACAGTGTAAATTTAAAAGCGACTTATAAAAATCGTGGAGTGTATATGCACTTGTCCATAAAATTTCATCCTTCTCAAAAAACTTTAATCGCTTGAGGTTCGGTAACTCTTGTCCGCTATACAGCAAAGGAATGCCGTTCCAGGTGCAGCTGAATACTGCCAGCGGCTTCGCCATCTCACCATATTTCTCAAATTCGCTACCGTTCCAGGAATTTTCGTCGTGGTTGCTGGTAAACCATGCTCTCATGGACGCATCACCAATTGCATCATACTGTTTCAAAACTGAAATCAGCGAATCGATCGGAAGATTTTTTTTATAAAAATCTTCTGTCTTATGCATCCATGTCCAAGTGTATGCAGCATCGAATGTGCCCATGTATTCCGGATGTTCGATAGGATCTAATTCACCAAACCAAAACAGCGGTTTGATGACATCCAATTCCTTCCTGGCCTTTTTCCAGAATTCGAGTTCGACCCAAAAGGCGAGATCGCAGCGAAATCCATCGATATCACACTCCCGTACCCAAAATTTCATTGCTTCAATCATCGCTTCTACCAATTCGGCATTATGAAAGTTCAGCTCGATGATATCATCCATGCCCGAGGCAATCTTGAAACCACCAGTCGCAGCATCGTGCTCATAATAATCGGGATGGTCAACGGTCCATTTATGATCCCACCCTGTATGATTGGCCACCCAATCAATGATGACCTTAAAACCCTGTGCGTGTGCATCTCTCACAAGAATTCTAAAATCATCCAGTGTCCCAAATTCGGGATTGATGGATACATAATCTGACGCAGCGTAATAACTTCCCAGCA
>VBAU01000022.1 GCA_005883855.1 Bacteroidota bacterium | reverse complement strand
AAATTGCAGGCAATGTGTACAAAGCGCTCGAAGAAGTAAAAGAATGTGAGAAGGTGTATAAAAAGGGTTTGAAGAAATTCCCTAATAGCGGAGCGCTGTATAGTGAATATGGTGAATTACTTTGGGCAAAGAAAGATTTTTCGGCGATCGAGCAATGGGAAACCGGAATCAAGGTAGATCCAGCTTATTCCGGGAACTATTATAACGCAGCTCGCTTCTATTTTTATACAAAGGATAAGATCTGGAGCCTCATCTACGGGGAAATATTTGTCAATATGGAAAGCCTGAGCGATCGCGGCGCTGCGATGAAACAATTGCTGCTGGATGTGTACAAAGAAAAATTATTTGCGGACGCCAACCTTATGGCCGGGCAGGAAAAAAATAAAAGTGAATTTGCAAAGGCAGTCCTGGATTGCATGAACAAGCAATCTTCCTTAGCAAATCGGGGCATAAGCACTGAAAGCTTAACAATGATCCGCACGAGATTTATTTTGGAATGGTTTGATAAATACGCTGCCAGCTTCCCGTATAAATTATTCGACTATCAACGCCAATTGTTGCAGGAGGGCATCTTCAACGCCTATAATCAATGGTTGTTTGGAACTGTTGAAAACCTCGCGACCTATGACAGCTGGATAAAAACACACGACGAGGAGTACCAGAGCTTCGCCACGTTTCAAAAAACGCGGATCTTTAAGATGCCTACCGGTCAGTATTACCAGGACAGATAAGAATGAAATATATGAACGATTCCAAGTTATCCAAACAACAAAGTCCCGATCGGGGCTTTTTTATTTGTTGTTTTTTTGGCTATATTGGATTGACCGAACGGCTCAGTGCCCAAAAGTTGCTTTTAAAATGTTAAATAGGGCTCCGGACGTACAAGAGTGCGACGCAACAGGCGTCAAATAGTACTACGACAGCTGGGCACCTAATCGTTTAACGCTTACAACATGAATGAGCCCCGAAGATTATTTGATTGCATCCAATATCATCTGCAAACATCCCCAATTGATGATATGCTCGCCGCTAAGGAGGGGGGGCAATACAAAAAATACAGCACCACAAAGGTTTCAGAGATTGTAAATGAACTGAGCGCCGGTTTACTTGGCCTCGGGATCGGACCCGGCGACATGAGCGTAGAAGGGCGAGATAAGGTGGCGATACTTAGTAAAAATCGTCCTGAGTGGATAATGGTTGACCTTGCCGTACAACAAATCGGCGCCATTCTTACGCCTGTTTACCCAACCATCAATATCAACGAACTAAAATTTGTATTCAATGATGCGCAGGTAAGAACGGTTTTTGTAAACGATGAGGAGCTTTTCTTAAAAGTGATGAGCATAAAGGACAAGGTCCCTTCGCTTAAAGAGATTTACACATTTGAGCATGTTGCAAACGCAAAGCATTGGAAGGAGATTTTTGCGTTTAGTACGCCGGAGTTGAAGGAAAAAACTAAGTCCATTGCTGAAAAAATCGGCTACGAAGATCTGGCTACCATTATATATACATCGGGAACAACTGGAACACCTAAGGGCGTCATGTTGTCCCATCGAAATATCCTATCCAATGTGATGGCTTGTGTTCCGTGTTTTCCGCCGGGAGAGAGATTGAGGGCACTCAGTTTTCTTCCCCTCAATCACATTTTTGAACGGATGGTCACCTATTTGTATTTATTCAGGGGGACCTCTATTTATTATGCCGAAAGCTTCGACACTATCGGGGATAACCTTAAAGAAGTGCAACCTCATCTATTCACGACTGTTCCGCGGTTGTTGGAAAAGGTGTATGATCGCATCATGCAAAAGGGAAGCGAGCTCACTGGCATAACTAAAAAATTATTTTTTTGGGCGCACGGGCTGGCCGAGCAACTTGAGATCAATAAGAAAAGAAGTTTGTGGTACAATTTTCAACTGACAATCGCGAATAAGATTGTATTTAGCAAGTGGCGAGAAGGGTTGGGTAGTCGCGTCAGGTGTATCGTGACGGGTGGCGCGGCTTGCCAGGTGAGGTTGATTAAAATATTCACAGCGGCCGGCATCCCTATCATGGAGGGGTATGGATTAACAGAAACGTCACCGGTGATTGCTGTGAATCGGTTCAATGAAAAACAAAGAATGTTTGGCACGGTGGGCCCGGTGATTGATGGCGTGGAAGTGAAAATGGCTGAAGACGGGGAGATATTGTGCAAAGGGCCTAACATAATGATGGGATATTACAAGCGGCCCGATCTTACTGCACAGGAAATAACTGACGGATGGTACCACACGGGGGACATCGGAGTGATAGTGGAATTGAAGAATTCTGCGGATAAATTTTTGAAGATTACTGATCGGAAGAAGGAGTTGTTTAAGACCAGCGGGGGAAAATATGTGGCTCCTTTACCCATCGAAAACAAGTTGAAAGAATCACCGTTTATAGAGCAGGTGATGCTGGTCGGCGCTGAAAAAAAATTTGTCGGCGCGCTGATTGTTCCTTCCTTTCCTAACCTGGATGAGTGGGCGAGAAAGAATAATCTGGATCAAAATACCCATGAGCAGTTGCTACGAAATCCAAAAGTGATTGAATTTTTTAGAGAATTGGTAGAGAGTTTTAACAAGTTCTTTAATCATGTGGAGCAGGTAAAAAAATTTGAATTGCTTCCACATGAATGGAGCATAGAAACAGGTGAAATGACTCCCAAACTTTCTTTAAAAAGAAAGGTGATCATGGAAAAGTACAGAGATGCCATTGAGCGGATCTATGATAACTGATCCCTTCGCAAACGAAACAGGATGCTAACCACGGGAAGCTTTAGAGTAAAGGCCGGCTATCTGGCAGCTTTTCTGCTGCTGCTGATATCTTATGGGCTGATTTTTTTGACGCTCCAGCAGTTTTTAAAGCAATCGAGATGGATTGAACACACCGATCTCGTCATCAATAACCTGGAGACGCTTTCTTCATACCTTAACGAAGCAGAAAGTGCCGGCCGCGGATATGTTATTTTGAACGATACCGACCAGTTACAAACTTTTTATTCGGGGACAAAGAGAATTGATTCACTCCTGAAGAACCTTGACAGCATTACTGCGGACAACATCATTCGCCAAAGAAGATTAGATACGTTAAAAGAGCTTATCCAGGAGAAACTTGGCAGAATGTACAGAGGTGTCCTGTTATACAAAGAGGCGGGGAATGTGGTTACAAACGAAATGAAGGAGAAAGGGCAGATCGGTAAGGTACTCATGGTGAATATCAAAAGTAGCATTCGTCAAATGGAAACTGCGGAAAGACAGCTGCTGCAAATGCGCAAGGAAAATTTGCGAGCGGTGTCCATATCCATTAAAATTATCGCAATCACTTCTTTGATAATTGCCATTTTGTTGTCTGCTTATTCGTTTGCGACCTATAGTAAGGAGAGCAACGCCAAAGCCAAGGCTGATGAGCAGGCTAATTCCTACCGCAAACAATTGGAGACCAAAGTGAGGGAATTACAAGAGGCCAATGCCGAGCTGCAAGAGCTCCGTAGCCTGGAAAAGTTTACCGCAACGGGTCGGATAGCCCGCACCATCGCTCACGAAATAAGGAACCCGTTAACCAATATTTCGCTCGCATCGGAGCAGATTAAGGCAGCATCCGGTAGTGATGAGGAAACTATTATGCTGCTGGACATGATCAATAGAAACGCGAATCGCATCAACCACATGATCTCAGAACTGCTGACCTCGACAAGATTTGCACTGTTGCAATATTCCAGGATCGATATCAACACGCTGCTCGACGAAACTCTTGAACTCGCAAAGGACAGAATTGAGCTAAATCACATTCGACTCGAAAAGGACTATTCAAACCCGGGATGCGAAGTAATGGCGGATATGGACAAAATGAAAATTGCTTTCCTGAACATCATTGTAAATGCAATTGAGGCTTCTGAAAAAGAAAAAGGGGTGTTACATATTCATAGTTGGCATGAAAGCGATAAGTGCTTTGTAAATATTAAGGACAACGGGGCTGGTATGGATGAGGAGGCACAACAAAAATTGTTTGATCCTTACTTCACCAAGAAGGGCAACGGATCGGGGTTGGGTTTAACGCACACCCAAAACATCATTCTAAATCACAAGGGAAGCATTTCTGTTAAGAGCAGAATGGGGGAAGGAACCGAATTTACCGTTGTATTGAACGCTGCCAGCGAAGCCGCCTCTTAATTTATCTTTTTATAAATCTAAATGCAAGGGTGATAAGAGCCATCGCCAATAGTATGTGAATGAGGCCTGATGCAGCATAAACAAAAAAGCCAATTGCCCAGGCTATCGCCAGTATAATTGCAATTATGTAAAGGAGGGTTCCCATACAATAGAAATCCAGCAAGAATTAACAATGGTGCGGGGCTTTGTGTTATTTTCTGGTCGTCCGCTTGTGGAAATAATTCCACAATCCGATGAGCCTGAAATCAGTTTAGTAGAGTTTCCAGGGTTTTAAAAATCGTTTCTCTTGTGAATGGTTTTCCAATAAAATAATCGACGCCGTGGTGATATGCCTTGTCTCTGTCGACACTTGTATCATAGGCTGTGATCATCACGATTTTGACAAATGGATTTATTTTTCTGATTTCTTCGATAAAACTTATTCCGAATCCATCGGGCAAATGATTATCAAGGAACACAATGGAAGGGTTTTCTTCTATGAGCACACGTTTAGCTTCACTGATCGAGTTCACATAACTTGCTTGTAAATTCTTACAGTTTAATATTGCCGTGAGCAAGAAGCACACGTCAATTTCGTCGTCGACGATCAAGGCTTTTAACTTGTCTTGCATGCCAGTTCTCATATTGCGAATGTTTCAAAAAGTGGAATCAATTGATAAACCAACAATTATGTGACCAAATAAGTGGCAAGGGGCCGGTTCATGACTAAAAAAAGTTATTTATTAGTCATTTTGTAACAATACCGGCAAGGAAATTGAATAAGCAATCTTGAACTTCAGAATTTATTCATACGAAGATTGATTCAACTCAAAAACTTTTTTATTAATTTCATAGAAACAAGCGCTTTAGCTTATGAAGAAAAGAGTTTTAATTATCGATGATGACATGGACATGTGTACCCTGCTGTCCAGGTTTTTGTCCCGTAATGGATATGAAACAGAGGTGGCTTACTCAGGCCAAAAGGGCCTTGCAAAATTCGAAGAAGAGAACTTTGACGCGGTTTTATGTGACTTCCGCCTTGGAAATATGGACGGTAAGGAGGTATTGATGTCAGTGAAAAAGATTAATCCGGACGCAATTGTGTTAATCATCACGGGTTATTCAGATATCAAGACGGCCATCGATGTGATTAAGCAAGGTGCTTTTGATTATATTACCAAGCCACTGATCCCGGATGAAGTTTTATCCGTTCTCAACAAGGCCTTGGAATTACCAGCACAATCGCCGGATGAAAAAGCTAATGCGGCCAAGCCAAGAACACCGGGCAAGTACCAAAAGCAAGATTTTTTAATCGGAGAGGCACCGGCTACAAAGGACCTTTATCAGCAAATTGAGATCGTGGCCCCGACGAACTACAGTATAATATTATATGGCGAGAGTGGCACCGGGAAGGAAGTGATTGCAAAAACAGTCCACAAGTTGAGTCATCGAAAGGATAAGCCATTCGTGGCGATGGATTGTGGAACTTTATCAAAAGAATTAGCAGGCAGCGAATTGTTTGGTCACGTCAAAGGAGCCTTCACAGGCGCATCGTCTGACAAGGAAGGACACTTCGAATTGGCAAACGGGGGTACGCTGTTCCTGGACGAAGTTGGGAATCTATCGGTCGATATACAGGCCGCACTGCTGCGCGTAATCCAGGAAAGGAAATTTAAGCGTGTTGGCGGCAACAAGGAAATGGATGTAGATGTGAGAATCATTGTTGCGTCCAACGAGAATTTGCAAGACGCCTACCAGAAAGGGAAGTTCAGAGAAGATCTGTATCATCGATTCAACGAGTTTTCCATTAATCTCCCGCCATTGCGCAATCGCAGACAAGACATCCCGGCATTTGCAGATTTCTTCCTGCAGAAAACAAATGAAGAACTTAGCAAAGATGTCAGCGGATTTGAACCAGATGTGATCGATATGTTTTCAAAGTACAGCTGGCCGGGGAATCTTAGAGAATTCCGGAATGTTGTCCGCCGTGCGGTACTCCTTACGCAGGCAGACCTGATATCTGCGAAAACGTTGCCGTGGGAAATCACAAATACCAATCCGTTGACAGCGACACAGGAGTCGTTGAAGGAACAAACAACACTTACCATAAAAAAAGACATTGGGTTGAAAGGCGCAGCCAGCAAGGCCGAGTATGAAGCGATCATGAACGTTTTGAAAGAGGTAAAATTTAATAAAAAGAAGGCGGCCGAGGTGTTGAATATTGACAGAAAGACTCTTTACAATAAGCTAAAGAGCTATGAAGAGTTCTTTGAGCAATAAGAATTTTTGATTTACAATCAGAAAAACCCGGTTTACCCGGGTTTTTTATTTTTTACTTTTTACGTCCTCACGAAGATTTTCTGTCTGATGATTGCTTTGTTCCTCTGGATCTTTATGCCGACTTCTTTTTAGGAACTTTCGCCCCGCTTTTGCGCGCTTCTGAAAGCCCAATGGCAATCGCTTGTTTCCGACTTTTTACTTTCTTTCCGCTTCGTCCACTTTTGAGCTGACCGCTTTTCTTCTCATGCATAGCTCGTTTTACTTTCTTTTGAGCGCCTTTAGAATATTTTGCCATAACTGAATTTTACGATAATACATTAATAATTATGCCAACCTATTTGGTGAAACTTCATGGCATAATTTTTCGCGTCTATATAGAATAATGAGAGGGTGCAGATAATGATTCCAACTCATGAGACAGCTTAAAGCGGAGAAGAAATCATCGCTCATGGATAAATTCAGATTTGAGAATTTTTTTCTACACGCTTCATTATTATTAATAAATGATTGAACTATTTTTTAAAAACTGTTTCTTTTAAAAATTTTTTTTATGGAAAGAAATGAAAGAACAATTGAAGTCCTCAACGACCTAATCAGAATAAATCATGATCGGGTAGAGGGTTATGAAAAGGCGATCGGGGAAACGGATGAGAATGATGTTGACCTGAGAAATATTTTTAATCGAATGGCTGACGAAAGCCGAAAATATTCCAGGGAGCTGACTGAACGCGTGCAAAGATTGGGTGGCGAGCCTGCAGGGGGAACCACAGCATCAGGGAAGATTTACCGCACGTGGATGGATGTGAAATCGGCATTTAGCCGGTCGGAAAGAAAGTCGGTCCTTGAGGAATGTGAATATGGTGAAGATGCTGCGCAAAAGGCTTATGATAAAGCTTTAGATCCAGACCATGATCTGCCGGCTGATGTGCTGTCCTTGATAGAAGAGGAAAAAACTAATCTGAGAACTTCACACGATGTCATTCGAAATT
>VBAU01000549.1:430-4179 GCA_005883855.1 Bacteroidota bacterium | reverse complement strand
TATCGTCCACTCAAATTTTGTTTTGCCTCTGCAACCCCTCCAGGGAGGAGATGAACAGT
Source organism: Bacteroidota bacterium (assembly GCA_005883855.1). Classification (GTDB taxonomy): domain Bacteria; phylum Bacteroidota; class Bacteroidia; order Chitinophagales; family Chitinophagaceae; genus VBAU01. The sequence continues at coordinate 4,120 of VBAU01000549.1, read as the reverse complement.
TTTCGCAGCGGACGTTATCATCATGATAAAAACCTCATTTTGCTCTTGCGAATAATGTGATTGCAAGAGTAACTGTTGTATCGTCTGATCAGCATGACAAATGCCTTCAAATCAAAGCCTTGATAAGCTTAACAATACTTTACTGCGCCATTGCTTTTAAAAGCCTAAATAATTTTGGATTTTGTATCAGCTATTTGACCAATAATGAAAATAGTTTTCGACTTAAAACGTTTATAATAAAACGAACCCTATGGCAAGATTTTTACTCAAAAGTTTCTTACCGCTTGTCTTTTTGATCGCATGCTCGCCTTCTTCGCGAAATGTTACCAGCCACGGCAGCACCAGTAACCAGGTAGTAAGTAATAATTCTACAAGCAGAACACAACCGCCGGTTGAATCCTTGCTGCCAATTGATACAACAGGTAGTGATCACAAAGATTCGTTGCTCAATACAAAACCGCTTTCGTTGATGGATCTTCCGCAGACAGAAGATGGAGAGGTCGTGTTGTCAGAAGGTTTTTATGAAGCCGACTTCAAAAGCTATTGCCTGCAACCGGGAACACCGAGTCCGTCGGACAGAGATGCGTACCGTCAAGGTCCATTAACAGCATACCGCAAGGATATTGTCGAAACCATTTTACGAAATTCTTTAAAGAAGCCTGAACTCGAGCAGAGGAATATTCAACTTTTGTTGTGGTCTGTCGTGAGTGGTTCCGATTTCAGAAAGCTTTCATGGGAAGTGCAAGCCACGGCGCAGCAACTATTAACCCGCAAACAAATATTCGAACTACAAGGCGGAGTGATGGGAGTTGTAAGGACTGTGTCGATGGCACTGCCTGAAACAGGCGCAGCCAATCAAATGAAGCAATTGTTTGAAATGGGCAACAGCTCTTACGAGGCATTTGAACGTGTGGCTGTGCTTCAGCAATCATCGCACATCACAAAAACGGAAATAAAAAAAGATCAATGGTATAAACAGCCGGATGGTTACTGGCTCAGATATTTCCCCAGCAGCTATCAGCATGTTAAAGTACAAGTGTACGTGCCACAAGGAACGATTGAAAAAAATTCCAACGCCTATTTATTATTCGATCCGGTGACCATGATGGCCATTCCTGCTAACTCAAATTCTCAACGACTTGGAATCGGCGCACCTACAATTGATGTGATCCGGAAAATTATCCAGATTCAACGAATACCACCTCCTCCAACAGAGAAACCGCCGGTTAAGAGTCAAAATCCGAAGGAAGTTATTATGAAGTAAGCTGGCCTTTGCGTCTTCTTTGTGATCTCTGCGTCCAATTTTTGGCGCCGCAAAGAACACAGAGGACTGCAGAGAGTGTCCCGGACCGCCTTCGCTTCGCTGCGGTCAGACCTGCACAAGCGCGTCTTCGTGCTGAATGGGTTGTTGACGCACAAGAGTGCGACGCAACGGAAGGTGAGCAGAATTACTGCAGCTGGTTACATAAAAATAAATCATCAACTACATAAAACATTTTCGTGTTTAGAAAAGCGCTAACTTTTGCGGTGTAACAAATACCTGCTATGAAAATCGTTGATGGTAAAGTTTTTTTATCAGCCTCAGATCTCTCCACTCATATCGCGTGTCCGCAAGCAACCTTTCTCAACCTAGAGGAAGCAAAGGGTTTGAGGAAACCGCCAGTCCAAATTTATGGAACTCTGCATGCATTGCAACAAAAGGGAGAAGAGTTTGAACGCAATTACCTCGAACAACTAAGAGTACAAGGCAAGAAGATCGTCGAGATAGATAAAACCAGCAGAAGACAAGCATTGCAGGACACGATGAAGGCCATGGCCGACGGCGCTGATGTAATTTACCAGGCCAGGCTTGAACGGAATGTTTGGAACGGGTGGGCCGATTTCCTGGTAAAAGTTGATCAACATTCGAAGCTGGGATCGTGGTCTTATGAAGTGGCAGATACCAAACTATCCAGGCAAACTAAGGCCGGCGCCATCTTGCAAATCTGCCTGTACTCTGAAATACTCAGCGAACTACAGGGTCGGATGCCCGAATTCATGTGTATCAATAATCCGAATGGCGAACAAAAATTCCGAGTAGACGATTTCATGGCTTTCTACAGGCTAATGAAAAAAAAATTGACCAAGGCCATTCTCGCCCCGCACAATGATTATCCCGATCCAGTGGCACACCGATGATGATCACTTGAGTTTTATTGCCGGCATGGGCAAACTTCAGATCCGGGAAGTAAAGGAACACCAGGTCACAACATTAGAGTCGATGGCAAAGTTGCACGGTGGGATCCCATGGAAACCAGACAGGGGCTCCATCGACACATACAAGCGGCTTGCTCACCAGGCCGACTTGCAACGGCAATGGAGAACAACTAAGAAACCAATATTTGAAATTCTTCCCAGTGAAAACGACGTGGGGTTTTTCAATTTGCCTGCACCCTCACCGCACGACATGTTTTTTGATTTTGAAGGAGACCCATTCGTTGGTACCAATGGCCTGGAATATTTATTTGGATGGCTGTACCAGGACAAGTACTATGATCTGTGGGCGAAAAATGATTTGGAGGAAAAGCAAGCGTTGGAAAATTTCATGGATACGGTGATGAAGATCCTGGATGCGGATCCTTCGATGCATATTTATCATTTCGGCGCTTATGAACAATCGGCATTGAAACGATTGGTTGGTAAGTACGCCATAAGAGAAGAGGAACTTGATAATCTACTGCGCGCTGGTGTATTTGTGAATTTGCACAGCATTACGCGTCATGCGATCATTGCGGGCGTTGAGAGTTATTCATTGAAAGATCTTGAGAAGCTGCATGGGTATATACGAAAAGTTGACCTGAGGACCGTTGCTTCTCACAAATTGTTGTATGAGGGTTTGCTCGAGAGCGGCAGTGTAGAAGATGTGGATGAAGAAACAAGATCGATTGTGAGAGATTATAACGAGGATGATTGTATATCGACAAAGCACTTACGGAACTGGTTAGAAGAACAAAGAACGGCAGTGATAGCCAAGGGCATTCCTATTCCTCGTCCTAAGCCAGAAGATGGAAAACCACCCGAAAATATTGCCGATCATCTAAAGCGCATACAGCCTTTGTTCGATGCACTTGTAAAAGATGTGCCTATAGAAAAAGAAAATCGAACTGATGAGCAGGAGGCGAAGTGGTTGTTGGCGAATATGCTGGACTGGTATCGAAGAGAAAAAAAATCTTTTTGGTGGGAGGTATTTCGCTTGCAGGATCTCACCGATGAAGAGTTGCTGGAAGAAAGGGATGCATTGTCAGGATTAATATACACTGCCAAAAGAGAACCAGTGAAAAAAAGTTTCGTCGATTACTATACGTTCCCCGAACAGGAGACGACAATTACAGAAGGCAACGTTGTAAGATTTAGAGGTAAGGACATTGGGACTGTGCATTCAATCAATGCTGAAACGAGAGTAGTTGTCGTGAAGAAATACAAGGCTTCGCTGGATATTCAACCCACGCATCTTATCTGCGCTGATTTTATTTCTGATAAGGCAAAGGAACAGGCGATCATTCGCTTTGCTGAAAGAGTGATTCAAGACGGCATTGATGGCAAGGGAAGTCACCGGGCTGCCCGTGATCTGCTAATGAGAAAACCTCCACGTACAAAAGGTAACTTGTCTGAACTTATCTCTGCACAGGCGCGGGGCATTGATTGGGTACA
>VBAU01000549.1:0-322 GCA_005883855.1 Bacteroidota bacterium | reverse complement strand
AGGTTGGTGTCACCGCATTGGGTCATAAAGTCATCGCAGGCCTTTTAGAAAAAGTGGTGGAGGAAGCAAGAAAAGAAAAAACGCAGGTAGCAATTGTTCAAAAAGTTACCGACGAACCTGATGAACCCAATGAGCATTGGAAAATTACCACAAAGAATAGCGACATTATTGATTGTTTACGGGAAGGGTTTCAAATTGTAGCAGGAACTTCCTTTATGTGGGCGAGACAGGAATTATTTGAAGCCGTTGACTTTTTATTTGTAGATGAAGCAGGTCAGCTTTCCCTGATAGACACTGTTGCTCTTTCGCACGCAGCAAAAAA
>VBAU01000548.1:4528-4800 GCA_005883855.1 Bacteroidota bacterium | reverse complement strand
AGGTGATATACTCATACGCCGAACCATTCCAAGTTGGCGTCGTGCTTCCTGCGGATGTCACATCGCTCCACGTGGTTCCACCGTCGGTACTCTTTTGCCACTTGTAGTTAGCGTAATTGTTAAAGTACGAACGCACGGTGTCATTGATAACTAATGATGGATTATTCTGACACGTTGTAGGATTCAACGAGGGAGAATATTGCATGTTGGGCAAACAGGTTGCAAGCGCAATATCATCTAAAGCCCAGTCATTTCCTCCACCGCCCGGCGCA
>VBAU01000548.1:2277-4499 GCA_005883855.1 Bacteroidota bacterium | reverse complement strand
ATCCTCTTTTTACCCAAATATTTGTCGAATCAGATGCAGCCTGGGTCGTAGGATAAATGCCCGCATACGCGATGTTGCCGGTCGTGTAATAATCTGTGCCGTTGATATCATAAGCAAGATTGGGTTGAACACCTGAAGAATCATTTGGTGCAAATGGTATGTATCCCGGAGTCCCGCTGGATGCCCCAACACCATTTGAATCACAACTACACTTGTAACAAATGTTCTTAACCCACCCAGAAATTTCATAGTAAGTATTCGGGCAAAGGTTAGATACTCCGTAAGAAAACGCAGTATCGGTCTTATACGCGGAGTTAATCACAAGCATATAACCGCATGGATTGGTCGCGCTAATCGCCTTTGTCGTATCACAGGGCGGATTACCTTTTGTAGTGTTTGTTGCTCCGGTGTGATCTCCTGAAATATCCCACACGTTAAACACGCGGTGTGTTGGTAAGCTCGCATCTGGCTTTGCCCATGTGGTTGTTGTTGTAAAACTCGCGCCACCTGCGCCGGTATTATTTGTAATACCGTAATAGTAGTCCTGCGGCGCGCCGGTTGTAAAGTTGGCGTAAATATAGCTCTGCACATTAGGTGATGTTCCCCGGTTTTTCGCAAGAGGTGGAGAACCGGATGGAGTACCAAATGTTCCGTTAAAATCTCCTCCAATGGCGTTGGTCGCTGAAACTGCGTTAGGACACAAACCCGGACTTTGATAAACCATCACATTGCGTGGACTAAACATTAAGTCACTATAAGAGCCGGCATTTCGTAAGGTGAATTCCCCACCACCAAGATTAATTACAGTGTTGTATGCTGCGGTCACAACAACTCTGTATGTCGCCATGATGATGCATGTACTTCCGAATACCGATGGTTTAGACGTGTTGGTCAAAGCCCCCCTTGCAACGTTAGAGGCGCCCGCACCAAAGTTTATTTGTACCACTGTATCCGCGACATTATTTATGGAAGCGTCGCGCCAACCCGCATCGGCGTCGTGCACGTCGGTAAACGATTTGTAAAGTTTGCCTTCGTTGGTGCGCAACGCGATGGAACCTGGCACCAGGCGCATTCCTTCGCCAGCAGCCAGCGTATCAAGCATGGAAAGGCTGTCTACGCTACTAGCCGCACCGCTACGAAGCACCAGCGTCGCGCGGATCTCCAGGGTATCACCCGGATTTACGGTACCGCCGCCATTTCCTTTTGTGATGTTTACATAACTTTTACTGTAGTCAATATTCGATGGAGTTGCAACAGAATGCCGGACGCAAATGTTGAAATCACCTTTTTGCGTAAGGGCGCTACCACCTACTTGAGAAACGCGAACGTAGTACGTGTTGCCCACTGTTAATCCAGTCGCCGATATCGACGTGGTACCGCATTGAAGGGAAGTCAATGAGCCGCACGATCCACTGAATAATTGCAACTCTGGGCTTGAAATATTACTAGGCGATACTTTAGTGAATGTAATTGTTTCAATGGCGGTGACTGCTACAAATTTGAACCACACATCGTAGTGAGTTCCGGCCGATGCACATCCTGCGGGAATACCCGCACTTGCAGTAGCACCAACTAAAGTTGACGTGGTAGTATTGCACGTACTGTTTGAAACTAAAGTAATTGCTCCCGCACAATCATCGCTGACGAGCGTGTTAACAACGCAAATATTAAAGCCGCCATTTGTATTAACTGCGGAACCTACGTTGGAAACACGAACGTAATAAGTGTTACCCGTCGTCAACCCCGTTGCTGTGACAGTCGTAGTGCCACAAGTTAGAGAGGTGAGTGAGCCGCACGTTCCGCTATAGACCTGTATTTCCGGATTTGTGAAATTGGTTCCAAGACCACTTATGGTAACAGTTTGCGTTGACTGCGCAGCAACGAATTTGAACCACACATCGTAATGAGTTCCTGCAGATTCACAACCGGCGGGTAATCCTGTAGATGGTGTCGCAAGATTTAATGTCGTCGAAGTCGAGGTGCATGATGCACCAGGTGTTAAGGAAATCGCTCCACCACATTCATCATAAGAATCTTGAATACAAATGTCAAAACCTGTTTGGCCAGATGTAGGTGTTGATCCGCTCGTGGAAAATATTCTAATATAATAAGTATTTCCGATTGTCAAACCGGATGAATTTATTACGTATGAGGATCCGCTTAAAACACCGCATGCTACATGAGCCAACGTGCTACATGATCCCGAAAGCAACTGCATTCCA
>VBAU01000548.1:0-2271 GCA_005883855.1 Bacteroidota bacterium | reverse complement strand
ACTGTATTCCAGGGGAAGTGATTTTATTACCGATGTTACTTAAAGTAATAACTGGATTTGTTGTTTGTGCAACGAACTTATACCAAACGTCATAGGTGGGAGTACCGCATGTGGTTGGCGGGCCGGCAGTATAAGTTGATCCCAATACATTTGCCGAGTTAATGATGCACGTTCCAGAAGAAGTTAACGTGTTTGCATTGCAGGCCAAATCTTGGGCAGCGATTTGAGAAAATGAGACTTTGGAAAAAAGTGAGCCAATAAGCAAGAAGGCAATAAATAGAATACGCGCAGTAGAAATGGATTTCATGGATGGATCGGCTTTTTAAAGGATTTGGTTTTCAACTCTCAATTAAATGATCACTGAAACGATAAAACTAATAAGTGAAATTATTTATCACAATAGGAAAGTCCCTCTTATTACTACTTAGTATTTTCTGCACAAAAAATAGCATTGTTGCTATTAATACTGTTCGGGTTCTTATTTACTTTTAATCCTTTTTATAACAGTTTTTATTCATCCAAATCCATTTTAAAGCCATGCAACAAGCTACTGCACGAACCACGGTTCTATTATTTGCATTTGTCTTCCTTACCAAATTATTACTAGCACAAACGCAGTCCGATGACTGTGCAACCCCCGTAACCCTTACACCGGGAACTACTTGTGCCAACACAACAAGTACGTTATACAATGCCACGAGCTCAGGGATTGCCGGCTCATGCACTGGAACCAAGTACGATGTGTGGTACACATTTACTACTCCTGCCAATTGCACATCAGTAAATATTGATATGGCAGATATTCCTGCAGGAGGAAGCAACCTCACTTCGCTTAATACATATATGGAAGCGTTTAACGGCCCCAATTGCGGTGCTACATCTATAAGTACCTGTACCCCCATGGGCACTACGCTTACCTTAACCGGATTAAGTCCCTCCACAAGCTATCGCTTAAGAATTTTTACGTGGAACCTAGCTCCAACTGCGGGCAATGCCGGCAAGTGGGACTATAATGTTTGCATTACTTATGTTCCTCCGCCTGCAAACGATGACTGCCCTGGCGCAATAACATTGACTTCTGCAACCAGTTGCTCCAATACTGCTGCCACAATTGTAAGCTCCACTGCAACGACTGGTCTGCCAAGTGGCTGCGAGTCTGCCGGAACACACTACGACGTGTGGTATAAGTTCGTGGCGACTAATACAACGCACACAGTTACGATTAGTAGCCCTGGCTCTAATTTTACTAATTCTGAAATTCAACTTTATGGTGGTAACTGTGGTTCATTAACCTCTCTGGCGTGCGGCAGTACTTCAGTTACTTCAAGCTCCTTAGCCATCGGCAGTACGTATTACATAAGGGTTTCCAATGTGGGAAGTGCTGTCAGCACTAATGGCACTTTCAATATTTGTGTGACCAATCCCACACCTCCTGTAATTGTTACTGCTGGTCGCATGAATGAAGTTTACAAACAAACCATTCTCTCTGGTGCAGGAGGTTTGCAATATCCATGGGAAGTTACCTATGGACCTGATGGCAATTTGTGGATTACCGAATCGCACGGGTACAAAGTATACAAGATGAACCCAACTACAGGGGCAAAAACAACCACTCTTGATATCAGCTTTGGTTCTACATCGAGTGAACTAACGACGGCCGAGCATACAACTTTTAATGTACAGTTTAATAATACAGCCAATGTCGCAGGTTGTAGCTGCTGGCCACAGGGAGGACTTGCCGGTTTAGCAATCCATCCTCAATTTAATTCCGGCAAACCTTATGTGTATGTTTCATACGTACGCAAATTTGATAGTATTTCAAGCACAACTAACGGCGGAGTTTATTTCAGAAACAGTGTAGTGCGATTTACTTACAATTCTTCAAGCGGTAAATTAGAAAGCCCTGTTGCTATATGTGATACGCTCCCCGGAAGCAGTGACCATAATTCGCAGAGGATAATTGTTGCTCCAGTAGCAGGAACTTATTATTTATTTTATGCGCAAGGAGACATGGGTGCAGGGCAGTTCGGAAATCAGTTTCGTCCCAATAAAGCGCAGAATTCAAATTCATACGAAGGCAAAATACTTCGCTTTAATCTTGAGGCCGATGCAGACGCAGGAAGCTACGACCAATGGATTCCGAATGACAATCCATATAATGGAGCTAAGCAAAGTGGGGTATGGTGTATAGGAATCCGAAATAACCAGGGGTTTGCTTATGACACAACCCTGAACATGTTATATGGCGCGTCACATGGCCCTTACAGTGAC
>VBAU01000122.1:473-8088 GCA_005883855.1 Bacteroidota bacterium | reverse complement strand
CATTTTTGAAGATCAGCGCTTCCTTGGTCAGATTTCCGGGATAAAAAATATGAAACTGTTTCTGAGTACGATTGGTGAAAAAGAATTCGCCTTAGAAGAGAAGTTTGAACAATTTGGACTAGCTGAAAGCAAAGACGTAAGATACAAAGTGTATTCCTCAGGGATGAAAAAAAGAATGGATCTGATGTCCATATTTGTAAGTGGTAAACGACTGTTCTTACTTGATGAACCCACCAATGGCCTGGATATTGATGGTATGATCACCTTTAACCAGCAAGTCACTTATCTTAAAAATGAAGAGAAGTCGTTTATCGTTGCCAGCCATCATGCATTGGAATTGGAAAAAATTTGTGACTTTTTTTTGCTGATCGATAGGGGAGCCATTGTCTCCCAAATCAGTAAGGAAGAACTTGTACGCAACTTTGATTCCCTCGAGAGTGCTTATCGTTCCATGATTCGTAAAACAGTGAACCAATAATCTCCTGCAACCATGATCAGAATTGCGAGCATCGAGCTGACAAAATATGTGAGGGCGTTTGTAATCATCATTATCTGCTATGGTCTGTTTTTTACCGTCCTTGTAAGTCGCTTTGATGCAAAGAATTTTTTCCAGTATGGGATATTTGATCTCGATACATTTAAGGTAGTGAACTCCACTTTCACAAAGTTGATTACGTCAGCAATCCCATTCACGATTATTCTCAATATTTGCAATGAATTCAAGAACGGTTATGCCTTGAAACTAATTAGCAATGGATTGTCCAGGCCTGCCTATTGTTCATTTAAATTCATACTGGCAGGCGCGCTTGCGGTCATATCCATGTTGCTGTATGTATTAATTATTTCGTTTTTGCTAACCATTCACAAAAGCAGTTACTTTGGCAGCGCCATTTTCATCGGCTCAGTAATTCACTCTCTTGTGTTTTCAATGTTCTTTTCCAGTGTCGCTGTTTCTTTTGCGCTGTTGATACGCACCTGGCAATATTCTTTGCTCGTTTACTACGGTTATGCTGTTGTCGAAACCATTATCGTCCTCCGATTCGAGGAGAGCGCACCTTGGATTCGGTACTTGCCTTTTAATTTAGCCATCTCGATATTTCAATTGCAGGCGGTGCCAGAGAAATTCGGTGACTACCTGCTTCCTGCATGCATTATCCTACCGTTTTGTTTGGTGATTGTTTGGTGTTGCTATCATTTTTTCAAGAAGGCTGATTTGTAAATGTCGTAAGCCACGTGTGTGTTCATAAATTATTCGATGGCAACACGAATGCGAACAAATAAATAGTTAGCAATTGCGCTGGTTGGAAATTGTTCATATATTTAAGCGATATAAGCCATGCTATCAGCTTCCCAATAAAACTCACCTTCATTCATATACATTTCAAATATAGTTCCCCCATTTTGTAACAAGTAAATACACTGTATGAACAAGACAAAATTGATTTTAATCTCAACTTCGTTGTTTTTTATTACTCAAATTTCATTTGGGCAAAAGAAAGTCTCAGAGGCTGTTATCAAAGAACTGGAGGCAGCAGAAGCAAAAATGTTCGATGCTATTCTAAAGTATGATCCCGTTTACTGGAAGGATAATGTGCCAAACGATTACATAACTATCAATGCTGATGGGGTTATGCAAACAAAAGGACAAATATTGGCGGATTCTGCCAGAAAAAATTTGTATGCGGGTGTGAGCGTTAAATTATTTGACAGGAAAATACGTTTATACGGAGATGTAGCGATAATTAATGGCAGGTCACAATATCTTATGGGGGATAAAATTCTCGGAGAAGTTTACCATACTGAAATATGGATAAAAGAAAAGGGGGAGTGGATGTTTGATGGTTGGCAGGGGACGTATACTAAAGGAACACAGACAAGCTTTAAGCCTGAATAAAAAGTAACAAGTAATTACTGTGAATAATTGCACGGCTTATAACAAAAGTATTACTGCAAGTGGGGCTTGACATTGTATCATCAGCCATGTGTTACCATCAGCAGTAGTTCGGGCTCGACGAATAAAACCAAACAACAAGCTCTTAACTTCATCAATAAAACAAATCAAGCTGCAGTACCGGGCAGACAGTTATAAAATATCCTACCTGCAGCAATGCCTGAACGTTAGCCGCAGCAGTGCAAAAATAAATAGAGTAAGTTTGAATCAAATTTGTTCATAAAGGGACAATAAATTTATGAAAAAAAGATTTTTTGCATTTATTGTACTTATAACAGTTGTCGTGACTGGAATATTTATTTGGTTTTCTTCCAATCATAACCATAATAACGACTTTACAATTCCTTTTGTTCTTTCTGTTCTTTTTGCTCTTACGTTCACTATACTAACTGAACTTCAAATAAAGAAAATTGTATTTGCAACAACAATTGGGGTTATAATAGCTCTCATAATTAAAATCATTATTGACTGGCAATTCGATCCCACATCGCACAACCTTTTCCCTTTTGAAATTCTGATTGATTTAATTATTATTTCGATAGCATCACTAATAGGCGCAGCCATTGGCTTTATTTACAGAAAGTTTAGAAAACGGAAATTTTTTGGCAATAGATGATTTAATTATTTGAATTATTCGCTGAGACAATAATTTAATTTCTTTCTTCCCAGGCCCTTGGACCTTTCCTGAAAAAGATCGTACACGGCACCTACTATTTTCAACCTGCAGCAATACCGGACGTTAGCTGCAATAAAATGGCGGCGCGAATATCAACCGAAAGACAAGAAACAACCTGTTTGAACAGGACTAAAAAAACTGACAAATGGAAAAACAAATACATCCCAACTTCAAAAAAGCATCCAACATAATTTTCGGAACAGTTGGACTTGGACTAATTAACCTTTTCTTATCCAGGGATACTCTTTCTTATGGAAAGAATCTTTTTGTTGTTGTTTTTATACAATTAATTATTGTAGCACTTGGTTATCTCGTGAGACGAGGCTATAGATGGACAAAATATTTGTTATTAGTGCTGACATTTTTAGGGCTAACTGAAATTCCATCAGTCATAAACAACCTGACACAAAAACCAATGGTTGAACTAATAAATATTGCCCAGACAATTATGCAAATTTGGACCGTTGTTTTGTTATTTAAAGTTCCCGAATCATTGGAGAATAATTCTACTGAACAAACTCATTCCCCTAAAAGCAACAACTCGTTGTCAATTGTAGGACTGGTCCTTTTACTGGTACCCATCTTGATTTGGGCATTGTGGATTGGTACATTTTCTTCAAACCCTTCTGCATTACAAGCTGAGAAGGTGGAAATATATTTATCATACTTCCCCACATTTCTAAGAGGAGGTTCATCAATTTCATTAATCGTTGTGGCATTAGCAGTTAGTTCAATACTATTCACCATACTCGGAAGAAAGAAGGCAAATACTATATTCAAGGTTGTCGGCATCTTTGTCATAATTGCAGGGAGCCTCGTTCTGCTTTTACAACTGTTTACAATGTTATAAGCAAGATAACTCAAACTGCGCATATTAAGTGAATGCCATTGCATGTACAAACTTCAAACTGCACTCCTTGCAGTCGGCGTCCACTCCCACAACATTGCGTTGGTGCCATGCCTGCAAACTAAGTCCCGTCAGCATTAACAAGTGCACTAACAAAAAAGGGTCCCACTTTCGCAGGACCCTCGGTCAGGGATCTTGAATCAAAACTTATTATTCAGTGATCATCAAACGCCCCGAATAATATCTCGCCTGACCCTGGCCGTCCACCACCCGTATCCGATAAAAATATAGACCCACCGCCACATTCGGGATCGACCTGTTGTTCTGGTAATTCACCACGCTGCTCACCACCTGCCCCTGCGCATCTATAAGAATCACCTCGTTTTTATATAAGCCAATCTCTGGTATTGTCCACACCTGGTTTCGCCTGGCTACGGTTGGGATTGTCAACGATGTGTTATTGATCTTTCCGTGGTCATCATCGATGATCATTACTTTGCTGCGCGGATCACTGGACAATACAACATTCACAGGGTCGCTGAAATTCAAATCAAATCGCTCATTACTCTCTTTCAGCAGGTCACCTATGATCTTGACTTGAATGGTGCCCGAGGAAGAACCTACAGGTATGTTTAGTGTGCCCTTTGCCGCAACATAATCGAGACCTGCAATTGCATCTTCATTACTTGTCGCCCAGTGTACAGACACCGGCAGTGGCGCAGGTCTGTCGAGCGTTACATCGATGCTAAGTGTAGTAAGACCTCCATTGCCTTCTTTCACAGGATATGTTCTTAAAGTAATTACCGGCAGAGTTACCGAGGTGTCACAATTCTCATCTACCAGGCCATTGCATTTATCGTCGATGCCATTTCCACAAACCTCGGTAGTTCCCGGATGTATCGCCGCATTCGTGTCATCGCAATCGCTATTGTTTGACACGTATCCTACTGGTGCAGCACATGCCTGGACCATCGAAGCCGGGTTGCCATAACCATCTGCATCGACGTCGGCATAGTAAGTCGATAAAGCTGTAACGGTTACCGCAATGACGTTTGATTTCACACCCTTTGGATTCGCGCAAGCAAGCGATGAGGTCATGTAAGCTGCGACGCTATCACCATTTTGCAGTGACGAATTCTGGTATATATTGCTATTTGTCCCAACTTCATTTCCATTTAACATCCATTCAAAGTGAGCGTTTCCGCCATTTGTTGGCGTAGCTGTGAAAGTCACCGTCGTACCTGCACAGATGGTAGCTCCCGTTGCACTAATAGTTGCCGATGGAGTAACTGAAGCCGTTACATGCATCGTATCTGCATTCGAAGTGGCAATCTGGGGACTTGCACATCCCAGCGATGAAGTCATTTGAACTTTTACAATGTCGCCATCGACTAGTGATGAGTTTTCGAAGCTGGCACTGTTGAATCCAACATTGTTTCCATTTAGCTTCCACTGAAAAATCGGTGTAACTCCACCATTCGTCGGTGTCGCGGTGAATGTTGCCTGGGTACCGGAGCAAATGGATGTCGAAGGTGTCGTGATACTCACCGCTGGGGTAACCGACGATGCCACACTCATGGTTATCGAATTTGAGTACACAGGCCCCTGGTTTGCGCACCCAAGCGATGACTGCATGGTTACTCGCACAACATCACCATTCTTCAACGATGAATTTTGATAGACGCTGCTACTGGTGCCCACGGCATTGTTATTCAGTGTCCATTCATAAACCGGGTTATTGCCAGCATTAACCGGCGTAGCAGTAAATGTCACCTGTTGACCGGCGCAAATGGATGTTGATGACACAGTGATGGAAACCGATGGAATCACCGACTGCGATACGGTTATGAAAATTGTATTTGAAAGAACGAGTTGCTGCGTCGCACATGCAAGCGATGAGCCCATATACACCACTACCGAATCCCCATTTTGCAGCGAAGAACTCTGGTAGGTGGGGCTGTCATTTCCCACGCTATTCCCATTTATTCTCCATTGATAATGCGGATTCCCACCGTTTGTTGGCGTTGCGGTAAATGTTACGAGCGAACCCGGACAAATGTTAGTGGCTGTTGCCGTAATCGATACTGATGACGTTACAGTTTGTCCCACTGTTATTGTGATTTTGTTTGATGACACGATAGGTTGACTTACGCAGCCAAGTGATGAGGTCATAATAACTCTTACTGAATCGCCGTTCTGCAATGTCGCGGTCTGGTAAACTGCGCTGTTGGTTCCTACATTATTTCCATTGAGCTTCCATTGATATGATGGCGCATCCCCTCCATTTGTTGAGGTGGCAGTAAATGGTACTTCGGTACCGGAACAAATTGTAGTTCCCGATGCAGTGATATTTACTGATGCCGTGGCTGTTTGGCCGACTGTGATCTTAATGGCGTTTGATGATGAGGTAGACCGAGTGACACACGTCATTGATGAGGTGATGATCACTTGAACTGAATCGCCATTTCCCAGCGACGATGATTGATACCTCGAACTGTTCGTACCCACATTATTTCCATTCAGCTTCCATTGATAGGACGGGTTTAGGCCACCGTTAATTCCCAATGCAGTAAATGTTACCGGCGTGCCAAAACAAATATCCGTTGACGAGGAGGAAATGGTTACCGATGGAGTGACTTGGCTCCCGACAGACATCGTGATGGAATTTGACGTGGCCGTTGTCGGATTTGCGCAGCCAATTGATGAGGTCATTGCGAGTGTTACAACATCGCTATTCGACAGTGATGAATTCTGATAAGTTGCGCTATTCGAACCGACATTGCTTCCATTAAGCTTCCATTGATAGGTTGGCGTGCCTCCATTTACTGGGGTGCCGGTGAATGTTACGGCCTGACCAGGGCAGATAGCTGTGGAACTTGCACTAATGCTCACGGATGGGACAACATTCGCGTTAACTGTGACCTTGAATGAACAAGTCGTACTCGGCGAATTGCTAAGTGCATATGTCACCGTGGTTACACCAGTGTTAAAAATGTGCCCGCTTGCAGTCCCGTTTCCACTTCCGGATGTGGCGCCCGATAGCGTGTATGTAAACGATGAGCCCGAGGGAGTAACTGTGGGATCAATGTTATTGACTGTGGCCGTGCACTGGCCTGCGGCCGCTGTAACCGTTGTATCGTGTGGACAAGCAATAGAGGCTGCAGTTCCACCAACCGTCACAGTATCCTTTTCAAACAAGCTCCAATGACCTGACTGGTCTCTCACTCTTATTGCCAGCCAATGATTACCTGCAGACATCGCTGCCGGCACGGGAATCATAAGGGAAGGCGTGATGACATCACCTCCAGTCACAGTTAAAGTTGTTCCGTTTCCAACACCAGGATCGTTGTCATAAAAATATTCGGCTGCTGTAATCTGCGGAAGGTTTGGTTCAGGTGGAGGAGTGAGATAAAAATTTCTTGTTTCCAGGAAACCCCACTTGCCACTTGCATCCATTGAACGAATTCCCAGTAGATGAAAACCGGGGGCAAGATTCGTGGGAATCAAAGCGGTGAAATTCACTACTGCACCTGTTGTTCCTACTGAAGTTGCAATACCCTTTCCTGGTCCCGGATCTGCATCGATAAAATATTCCGCGGCAACAATATTTGTTGTATTTGTTGTACTATCTGACCCATTGTAAAAGAATCTTCTTTCGGACAACCCCCATATACCAGTGGTATCGCACGCCCTGATCTGGAGAAGATGAAAGCCTGGCGACAGTTTGCTTGTGGAAATATTGGCTGTAAGATGCACGGTGTCTGCTGCAGTGAAATTCGTAATCGGAGTGCCATTGCCAACTCCCGGATCAGTTTCGAAGAAATATTCTACCCTTGTGATGTATCGGATCACCGGTGTCGCGTTAGGTATCTGTGCGAACCCAGTCGTTAACGCAACACATACGAGCAATAGCATGACTAGCCTCTTCATGGCAATTAGTTTTAGAATGAACAATATTTTTGTAGAGGCGTTAATTATACTTTCGCGCTTCCACCTGCACGGTCAAGGTGGCACCTGGCGCAATTGATGAGTTGGAAATATTCATGCTGTAGATATAGGGGAGTCTGCTCATGCGGGTGTAGTCCCAATTGAGAATCCCTATGGGGTTATACATTAAGCCAAGATCTTTGCCATCTGTACC
>VBAU01000122.1:0-465 GCA_005883855.1 Bacteroidota bacterium | reverse complement strand
TAGCCGAACCGGCAGCAATAGTGAAATTCAGCAAAGGGTTGTCATGACCGGCATTCACTGAGTCCTGGTTAAACATTTGTGGATCCTGGTTGACGATATTGCCAACACCACCATTCCCATTAGCCAGCCACGGAGTATCGACCCGGCAACCGAATGTAATATTGTTGTTGAAAGTGCTGAGGGAATTGTAGAGAGCCGCATCGCGGTGAACGAAGATATTGTTGGTCAGCAATAACGATTGACAGCTTCCCCCAAAACAGTTAACAGCACTGGCGACGGATGTTGGGCCGTACCATAAGTTGTGATCAAACAGCACGTTTGTGCAATTCCCAAACCCTAATATATTACCATTCGTTGAGGTACCGTAAAAGATATTGTTCTGAAAAAGATAGTTTGAATAAACGGATCCTGATGAAGTTACGGATACAAAACCACCATCGAACCAGTTGCTCTGAAACACGTACC
>VBAU01000546.1:1734-2605 GCA_005883855.1 Bacteroidota bacterium | reverse complement strand
AGCTGCCCGCTGTCGTTGCCCAATCCGTTTGGGAAACGATTGGAGATTGAATTCAACAAAACGAGGTTCGTATTTAGAGCAGATGCATTCACAAAAATGATTTTGGCAAAATAATCTGTTGCCTGCTTTGTGTTGGCATCAATTACTTTTACTCCGATCGCTTTGTGTTTTTTCTCGTCATAAATAATGGAATGCACCACCGAAAACGGTTGCACCGTGAGATTACCGGTCGCTTGTGCCCATGGAAGCGTAGAAGTAACGCTGCTGAAGTAGCCGCCAAAAGGGCAACCTCTCATGCATTGATTTCTGTTGAGGCAAAATCGCCCCTGTTGCTTCTGTATCTCGTTTGGTTCTGTCACTTGCGCCCATCGACCGGATACATAATAACGTTTGAATTTATTCCAAATCACGTCTTTGAGATGTTGTTCAACACAATTCAGTTCGTAGGGAGGCAAGAATTCACCATCCGGCATTGACGCGATACCTTCCTGACTGCCGCTTACGCCAATAAATTTTTCCACGTGGCTGTACCAGGGAGCCATATCGCTGTACCTGACCGGCCAGTCCACTGCATAACCGTAGCGTTGCGGAGCAGTGAAATCATACTCACTCCACCGCGCACAGGCCCTTCCCCAGATCAACGATTTGCCACCGACCTGGTAGCCGCGGATCCATTCAAATGGTTTTTCCTGTATGTAAGGATGATCGTTGTCCTTAATAAAAAAATGCTGAGTACTTTCATCATAACCGGCTGCCTTGCTGATAAAAGGATTTTCTTCACGCTGTTTTTTTGTTATCGAGCCCCGATGACGAAATTCCCAGATGGGTGTGTTCATCGTGGGATAATCTTTTATATGCTCAATATTTCTTC
>VBAU01000546.1:0-1691 GCA_005883855.1 Bacteroidota bacterium | reverse complement strand
TCCTTCGCAGCCCAGCCCCCGCTTATGCCACTTCCGATAACGATAGCATCATAGGTATTTTGAGAGACTCCTTTTGTGTTGATATTTACTCGCGTGGTGTCAGGCATAATTCGTTTATTATTTACCTGTGAATTTCTCTCCGCCCCTCAACACATGATAATGTTGATTTATTTTTTCTGCTGCCCGTACAAAATTATTTACGTCGGCGGTGTTAAATGCAAACATATCATAGTGGCAAGGAATGACGCACCGGGTACCAATCGCTTTTCCCAGTCTTGCAGCCTCTTCACAATTTAAGTTTCCCGCAACTTTTCTTGCCGGATCATTTCCATTTATCGGTAATATGGCTACATCGACGTTGAAAGGCGATAGCAGGTCGATCATTTCATCGAACCACAGCGTATCTCCACTGTGGTAGATGCTATGGTTCCCAAAACTTATGACATAACCCATGAACCTGCAGTTGCCGTCTTCATCCCGTTCGATTTCATCATGCTTAGCGGGCATTCCATGAAAAGTAAACTCATTTACAGTCACGGAACTTCCCGCGTCCAAGCCGACGAGAAAATTTTTTTCACATTTGACACGCTCTGCAACAAACTCCCGATTCGCTTCCGGAATGATGAAATTGATGCCAGGATTATTCTCTAAAATTGGTATCAGCGTGTCTGCATCTAAATGATCAGTATGATTGTGACTAGATGTTACAATTAAAATGTTAGTCAATAATGCAGGGTCAACCACTCTTTCGCTCATTCGAACATGAGGCTTATCTGTGACCGCATATTTTTTTGTCAAAGAATCAGAAAGGTATGGATCGATCAGCACTCTTTTCCCTTTCCATTGCAGCAGGAAACCACTTTGCCCCAACCACCACAGATAAAAATTTTTATGATCGCTGCTAAGCTCGTCCAATTCCAATAGCAGCTGCTCATCTTTTTTAAACGCCTTGATTAACTGCTGTGTCATTTTACTCACTATAAACTTTCTCTTACCTTCTTTGCACCTTTTACCATATTGATCAGCTTCTGCCGGGAAGCCCATCGCGCAGTCTGGCTCAAGCCGCAGTCAGGCGCAACGGACAATTTCTCCGCGGATACATACTTCAGGCATCTATTGATCCTGTCCACAACATCATTGACAGTTTCTATGTAATAATTCTTTACATCGATAATGCCTACCGCGACATGCATCTTTTCAGCAAAGGCTTTGAGTAATTCTATTTCGGAAAATTCGCGGTTGGCCATTTCAATATGTATCTCATCTATTGTCAGGTCAAGGAAATCCGGCAGCATGGGTTTAATGCTCCTGTATCCGACGGGTCTTCCCTTAAAATTTCCAAAACACAAGTGCGTGCTTAAATTACATTTACCAACAACCGGTTTCACCGTGCGATTAAATATATCAACAAACCGCTTCGTATCTTCCTTGTAAGCATAACAACTCATTGATGGCTCGTCGACGGTAATTTCCGTACAACCCGCAGCGACTAAGGCCTCCAGCTCACTTCGCACAATGGGTAACAGTGCCTCGCTTATTTCATAGCGATCCTTGTATTTGTTGTTGGGCAATAATCTTCCACTTAATGTGTAGGGACCCGGAACACTTGCTTTGAGTACGGGGCCGGCAGGAGCTAGTCTCTTCAACCTGGTAAATTCTTTTACAGCGCCCAATCCTTCGGGTGCTTTCAA
>VBAU01000121.1 GCA_005883855.1 Bacteroidota bacterium | reverse complement strand
AGGCACAGTCAGCGTTATTAATTAACAAGATCAAGGCCCTTTGCGGAGTGAAAAGATTTCGTGGCCGGTTCACAAATCCACCCCTTCAGCAGAGGGGCTTTTCTTTTATACATAACCGAGAATCTTGAGCATACTTTGTGCAGTTTGTTCTTTTGCATATAGCCAATCAACCAATTTTCCATTTTTATCATAGCCAATTAGCACATGTTTTGGCGAAGGAATCAGGCAGTGCTTGATGCCTCCATACCCGCTGATCTGGTCCTGGTAGGCTCCTGTGTGAAAAAACCCAACATACAAAGGCTCGCCGTTATTTACTTTGGGAAGAAACACTTCATTGATGTGCTCTTCTGAATCATAATAATCATGGCTGTCGCAGGTGATGCCCCCTAATACGACGCGTTGATAGTCCGCATCCCATTTGTTTATAGGAAGCAGAAGAAATCTTTCCCCGATGCCCCACGTGTCTGGAAGAGTTGTAATAAAACATATTTCCCGGTCGTTTTGCATCTTTTGACCAATCACGCTGTAAATATGCGCCATGCTTTCCCCCACCGTGTAGCTGCCGAATTCAGTGTAAATGTCAGGCATTGGAACTTTTGCTTTCTTGCAAGCGGATTTTATGTTTCCAACAATTTCGTTAATCATGAATTGGTAATCGTACTCAAAACCCAGCGAATGCTTTATCGGAAAACCTCCTCCAATGTTAATTGAATCCAGCTCGGGACAAATTTTGCGCAACTGGCAATAAAGATTTATGATCTTATTCAACTCACTCCAATAATAAATATCATCTTTGATTCCTTTGTTCAGGAAAATGTGAAGCATCTTCAGTTGGAACTTACTTTCATATCCTTCTATGCGGTCAACATAAAACTCAAGAATATCTTTAGCGCGAATACCAAGGCGGGACGTATAGAAAGGAAACGTAGGCTCCTCTTCGGCGGCTACGCGGATGCCTAGTTTGAATGGTACTTTCACTGCCTTTGCATACTCTCTTAATTCCTCCTTATTATCAAGGATAGGAATGACATTGGTGAAGCCGGAGTTCAACAAGTTGGCAATTCGTTTCGTATATGCTTTCTGTTTAAAACCATTGCAAAGGATTTGAATGTCCTTGGTCACCTTTTTTTTATCGTACAATTTTTTGACAATATCGATGTCATACGCGTAAGAAGTTTCAATATGGATCTCGTGTTTCAAAGCCTCTTCCACTACATAACTAAAATGCGAGCTCTTCGTACAATAGCAGTAAAAATATTCACCTTCGTACTTGTGCTTCTTAAATGCTGCGGCGAACATCTGTTTTGCCTTCTTGATCTGCATTTCAATCTTTGGCAAATAACTCAACTTTAGTGGCGTACCATATTTATCTATTAACGCTTTTACATCTACTCCATTAAACTGCAGATAACCATCTTTCACATCAAAACCTTCCTGGGGAAAATTGAAAGTTTGATGTACAAGGTCGTAGTAAGAGTTTGTCATCGATGAGGTAATGGGTTAACCTGAGGTGGTTTAATAATGGGAACAAATGTAATAGTTTGATATTTTCCAGCGGCAATTTTTTATGGCCGTCTTTGGAGCCGCAGGCCTTGATTGAACATTGGGCTGTAGCCGTCGCCGTCTGCTCAAACGGTCGGATAACCGCTTGTACCTAAATCCGGCACTATTTGTGATTTTTCCACAAGTCAGCATCTTAGTAATTTGCATAAAATCTTTGCAATGAAGAAATGGGGTATTGGATTGTTGGTGGCGATCACCTCACTGGCATCACTCGCGCAGAGCAAAAACAAAAATGAGTTGAATACTTTGCTGTGGCAAATCAGCGGAAACGGCGTCCATAGCCCTTCCTACTTATTTGGGACTATCCATATGATCTGTTCTGACGACGCGATACTAAGTGACAGCCTGAAAAACGCAATAAAAAATAGCGATGCCATCTATTTTGAAGTGGACATGGATAATTTATTCGAAATGTTGGGCGTGGTTAGGAAAATGAAAATGCGCAATGATACCACCCTTGCCGATTTGCTAGACAAAGCGGACTATGAAAAAGTAAGAAAGTATTTTGAGGATAAAGGGACATTGCTGCCTTTCTCCATCTTAGAGACATACAAACCTCTTGTTGCGGCGTCAATGCTTATGGAAAGCGGTACCGAATGTCAAACGCCTGAAGCGATGGAAGAAGTGATAATGAAAGAGGCAAAGCGATATAACAAAACGGTGAAGGGACTTGAAACCATGGCTTATCAAATGAGCATTTTCGATACGATCCCTTATAAGATGCAGGCTTTGCAATTAGTAAAATATGTGGACGACGTCGATAAAGGACAAACAGACAATAAGGAGTACGACGAATTATTGCAAGCCTATAAAGACCAGGATCTCTCAAAACTTGAAGAACTTACTAAGAGTACGGATATGGGAATTTCCAATTTCACTGATATTTTGTTGTACAACCGCAACCAGAATTGGGTCGAAAAATTAAAACTCATCTTACAGGATAAACCCGTAGTCGTTGCCGTGGGCGCGGGTCATTTGCCAGGCGACAAGGGCGTGATCAACTTGCTTCGAAAAGCCGGTTACACGGTCAAGCCAGTTCCTAACAAAGTGAGAAGATCAAACCAAATTTGAACCTCGAGCGGTTTGATATCAGAACCTTTCCAGGACACTAAAAAAGAAATCACTTTCGATTTTCGCGTTCTCGTCGCTATCGCTGCCATGAACCGCGTTTTCTCCGACAGAAGTGGCAAATGATTTTCGAATAGTCCCTTCCGCCGCCTGTGCAGGATTTGTCGCGCCAATCAGGTCACGGAAAGCAGTTACAGCATTCTCTTTTTCCAGTATAGCCGCGATAATAGGTCCACTGCTCATGAATTCAACTAACTCTCCATAGAAGGATCTTTCTTTATGGATCGCATAAAATTCGCCAGCTTTATCCGTGGAGAGGTTTGTCATTTTCAAAGCGACAATTTTAAAACCTTCTTTGATAAAGCGGTCAATGATAGCCCCAGCGTGACCGTTTTTCATTGCGTCTGGTTTTATCATCGTAAACGTATGCCTGCTCATAGATTTATTTTTTGCGCGGCAAATGTAGTCGAAAGTCAGGAGTTCCAGCCAATGCTGACAAACTTGGCCTATTTCGGTTAAGGAGATTGGGAATGATGAGCGGTGTTTTGTGAGATGTGGACAGTGAGAAGCGAGACGCGAGGATCACGACTCACGACTCACGACTGATGAACCGCATTTTGAACCGCGAAATGCGAACTGCCGACTGTTGCGTGATTTCCCTACTTTTGCAGCCATTTTATGAAGCCCATCCAGGAAATATTTCCTTTGTTAGATAAGCCCACTACTATTGCGATTACAACTCACCAAAAGCCAGACGCAGACGCCATGGGCTCCTCGCTTGGGTTGTACAATTTCCTGATTCAATTTGATCACCAAGTGGCAGTGGTCTCTCCAACTAATTGGGCAAATTGGGTAAACTGGATGCCGGGGGCGAAAAGCGTTTTGGATTACGAATTACAAAAACAAAAAGCTGAAAGCGCGCTGGACAAAGCAAGCTGGTTATTCTGTCTTGACTTCAATCACTTTGATCGCGCCAAAAATCTTGCTCCCAAGTTGGCTTCTCTTAAGTGTACAAAAATATTAATCGATCACCACGTAGAACCTGATGAAAAAAACTTTGATTACGGGATTAGCGACACAACGAGAAGTTCAACCTGCGAAATGATCTACGATTTCATACTGGCTTCAGGCTATAAGGATAAAATAAATACCGAGGTAGCGGAATGTATTTACGCTGGAGTTGTGGCTGATACCGGCTCGTTCCGTTTTCCCAGCGTGTCGGCAAATGTACATCGGTTGGTAGCTGATTTGAAAGACAAAGGGCTACTCCACACTCCAGTGCATGAGGCCCTCTACGATAATTTCCTGGAAAATCGGCTGAGATTTGTTGGTAACGTTTTGCTTAACCGGATGGAGATTTTTTATGAATACAACGCCGCGCTCATCGCAATACCCAAATCTGATCTTCTGAAATTCAATATTAAGACGGGAGACAGCGAAGGGCTGGTTAACTATCCGATGTCCATACAAGGAATTAAACTAGTAGCGCTTGTTATAGATAGGGATGAAGAAAGGAAGTGGAGCTTTCGAAGCAAGGGCGATTTTGATTGCAATGCTTTTGCTCGCAGATACTTCGAAGGAGGTGGTCATTTCAACGCGGCTGGTGGGCGCAGCAATGATTCACTCGCCGAAACAATCAAGAAATTCAAGCAGGCAATGAAGGAAAATGAATCTCAACTACAATAAAATATATCACAAAACATGAAACACAGTTATTATTTGAATCTCGTAGCTGTTGCCGCCATTATTCTGTCGGCCGGTTGTAAGAACATAGATTTTAAAAGGACAAGGACCGGTTTATTGTACAAGATCGCTAAGAGCGGCAGCAGCAAAGATTCAATTGCAAAAGCGGGAAATGTTATAAAACTGAACTTCGCCGAGAAATTGAATGATTCTGTTGTGCAGACCACATTTGGCAAACTACCATTTTACACGCGTGTCGACACTTCCGCTGCAGTTGCTTATTCACCATCAGAAGTACTATCGCTTGTTCGAAAAGGAGATAGTGTTATTGTGGTTCAAATGATAGACAGCTTAATCAAGAAGGGGTTGCAGCCCCAATTACCTCCCACCGCAAAAAAAGGCGACAGGTTGGTATACATGGTAAAGGTCCTGGACGTTTTTGCCAATGACAGTCTTGCCCGCATAGACAACGCGAAAGAAATTTCCATTGAACAGGAGAGGCAGCAAAAAGAAATGGCTGGAGCAAAAGACAAGGAGCGAAAAGAAATAGAGGCATATCTCTCCAAAAATAAAATCACCGCCCAAAAAACTCCGAAGGGAGCCTATGTGCAGATAATCGCGCCAGGCGACGGACCACAGGCTGACTCTGGAAAACTTGTTTCGTTGAAGTATAAGGGCACCACCTTTGCCGGTAAAACTTTCGACACGAACATGGACAGTTCTTTTCATCATTCGGAGCCGTTGCGATTTGTTGTGGGTGCCAACACGATGATACAAGGTCTTGAAGATGCGGTTCGGTACTTGAAGAAAGGAGGGAAAGGGAAAGTGTTTGTTCCCGCGGTGCTTGCATACGGACCTAATCCCGGACCCGGAGGTTCCACCTATGAAAATTTAATTTTTGATATAGAAGTTATCGATGTAGCAGAACCGCCTCAGACAAATAAGCAATAAAACTTGATGCAACTCAAAAAAAAGAACGCTTGTTTAAGCAATTAATTGACGAACTTTGAGGTGGCATAATGGATGGATCTTTTTTCGGCCCTGTTTTATTTATAAACTTGACGGTCTTAGGATCGGCTCCGTTTTTAATCCAACGTCCGTTTCGATCCTTACTGTTCCCTTAGAAAAAGCCACAATTCACGTACTTTAACCTCCGCCATATATTCGACCTTGCCTGAAGACTAACGTTAAGCATTGAGCGCTTCAAAGATTTTCGTCTTGATGTGTTGATAGAGAGCAATCTGTTTAGGTTGCTTTTTATTTTTTATTTGACTCTCCCTTTCCGTTGACTTTCGAACAAAGTTTTACCACTTCCTTTGCCTCTTTTACATCATGCACTCTCAAAATAGTTGCGCCATTCATTAATGCAATCGTATTCAAAACAGTTGTGCCATTTAATGCATGCTCCTTCTCAACATCAAGCGTTTTATAAACGGAGGATTTTCGAGAGATGCCAACAAGTATGGGGGCGTTCAGCATTTTGAACACGGAAATATTTTTAAGCAAGTCAAAATTGTGTTCAATCGTTTTCGCAAAACCAAATCCGGGGTCGAGTATTATATCATGGATGCCGGCTTTATTGCATTCATATTTTTTCTTGATAAAAAAATCAAGCACTTCGCGAGTTACGTTGTCGTAATTCGCTTCGTGTTGCATCATTTCGGGAGTACCTTTCATATGCATCACGACGTAGGGCACGTTCAATTGAGCAACAGTCGGTATCATATCGCGATCCATGGCTCCTGCACTGATGTCATTGACAATGCTGGCGCCATGCCGCACAGCCTCCGCAGCTACCGACGAATAATAGGTGTCGATTGAAATGATCACATCGGGAAAATTATTATGTAGGGCGTCAATACCCTCGATCACTCTTTGTAATTCTTGCTGGGCAGAAATTGGTTTGCTGCCCGGCCGCGTACTTTGTCCTCCAATGTCAATTATATCTACTTCTTCGGCGATCATCTTTTCTGCCCGTTCCAGAATTTCATCTCTGCCAGAGAATCTGCTCCCTTCATAAAATGAATCAGGTGTGGCATTGATAATTCCCATCACCAGCGGGTTCTCTGATAACAACAGCTTTCCTTTGCAGTTTAACGTAAACATTAAGGGCAGTTACTTATTTTTGAAGGCTAAAGATAAAGCAGACGTTGGAAGTCGGAAACTCAGGCGAAGTCGGTGGTATGAGTAATGAGTAATGAATAATGAGTAATGAGTGAGAACCCTGCTTATTTATTCGTTTTGCCAAAAAATGAGAATTGTTTTAAATATCGTTCGGGTTGTTGTGGGTGTCCTTTTCATTTTCTCGGGCTTGGTAAAAGCAAACGATCCGTTGAGCCTTAGCTATAAAATGAAAGAGTTTTTTGAACTCTGGAATTCGGAACTTGAGAATGGCTCATTTTTCATGAAAAATATTCTTTTTAATCTCTTCCAGTTTCTTCATGACCATTCACTGTCGCTATCATTGTTTCTCATATTTTTTGAAATTATTGCCGGGGTAGCCCTTCTGCTAGGTTGGCGAATGAAAATTTTTAGTTGGCTGTTATTGTTGCTGACAATCTTCTTCACTTTCCTGACAGGTTACGCACTCTATTCAGGGAAGTTTACCAATTGCGGTTGTTTTGGTGATTGCATACCGCTGTCGCCAAAAACCTCCTTTTTGAAAGATATCGTGTTGACTCTGCTGATCATTTACCTCTTTATCAATCGAAGAAAAATTACTCCTTATTTTTCATCCAAAACGAATTTCTTAGTCCTTGCTGCAGCTACGATTATAAGTTTTGGTATCCAGTGGTACGTGTTAAATTATTTGCCATTCGTGGACTGCCTCCCTTTCAAAACTGGGAACAACATTTCTGAAAAAAGAAAGATGCCGGCAAATGCGATAGTAAGTTCATTTGTCTATGACAAGGATGGTAGAAAAGTTGAACTTACTGCCGATAACTTTCCGAGTGATTTCAAGGTTCCTCCATACAAGTTTCTAAAACGCTACGATAAAATCGTGCGGAAGGGCAAGAACAATGAACCTCCGATAAAGGGATTTTCCTTACTAACTGAATCAGGAGAAGATTCTACAGATATCGTTTTGTCTCAGCCAGAGTGCATTTTGTTATTCTGTGAGAATTTTGCGACCCCGGTTAAATCCTGGCAGCACGACTTCCAAGAAATACTGAACGCGGCAAGACAAAAGATGATTCCTATATACATTGTAACAGCTAACCGGAAGGAAGCAAACCTGGCGTTGGCTAATACTCCATTTCGCGAACTGCCTCTGTTCGAATGTGACTTCACGGCGATTCGCACCGCCGCCAGGACCAATCCATGTCTTTATCTGCTGAAGAGAGGAACTGTTGTAAATAAATGGAGTTATCATCGAATGTCTGCGGCGTCGAGGATTCTCTGAGTTGCACGTCATGATGAAATATATTACCAAAAGACTGCTTTACGGCTTGCTGGTACTGGTGGGCGTGGCGATGCTCGTGTTCTTCCTGTTCCAGGGCTTTGGCGATCCATCCAGGTTAGTCATGGGCCAGAGCGGTGATGCCAGGACACAGGCTAACATTCGCAGAGAGCTTTACCTGGATCAGCCAAAGTGGAAACAGTTTATTTTTTATCTGAATGACGTGTCACCAATTTCCGTCCATACTCGAGACGAGATTCGGAACAAAAAGCTCAAGGGGCTTTTTATTGGGCGTAGCGCCGGACCGAACAGCTATGCGTTCGCCATAAAAGTTCCTTATTTGCGCCGCTCATATCAGTCAAAAAGAGAAGTTGGAACTATTTTGATGGAAGCGCTACCCGGAACTTTGCTTTTGGCTTTTGCAGCGATGTTGATCGCGGTGGCTATTGGAATACCCTTAGGTGTAGTTGCAGCCGTGAAACAAAACACCTGGGTGGATACCTCCTCGGTCTTTGCGAGCATCATAGGTATTTCAGCGCCCTCCTTTTTTATAGGAATTATCATTGCCTATGTTTTCGGTTTTGCGTTGAGCAACTGGACAGGTCTTCATATAACCGGCAGTTGGTTTGACATTGACGAGTTCAGCGGACAAAGGCATCTCGCATTAAAAAACTTAATTCTTCCAGCTATCACTCTTGGTATTCGACCATTGGCTATCATAACCCAACTAACGCGAAGCGCCATGCTTGATGTGCTTGACCAGGATTACATTCGGACCGCATACGCCAAGGGATTAAAAAAATCAGCTGTCATTTGGAAGCATGCTTTAAGGAACGCATTAAATCCTGTCGTCACAGCCATTACCGGATGGTTTGCTGAGTTATTGGCAGGTGCATTCTTTGTCGAGTACATATTTGGATGGAAGGGTATTGGCAAAGTGACGGTAGATGCTCTTGAAAAACTCGACTTTCCTGTCGTGATGGGATCGGTGTTAGTGACGGCCACATTTTTTATACTTATTAATATTCTTGCCGATATTTTGTATGGAGTGATTGATCCGCGTGTCACCGTTCATTAAAATTTTTATTTTTTTTTGGCGGAACAATTTAGGGATGGTTTAATTTTTGTAAATTGTAAGTACCGTCGTCCCACCTCACGATTGTAAATTGATCTGCCCCTGAGAAGGTAATCTTATTCTTTTAACGATTGCTATACGATAGCTTGCTAAATCCAAGATCATGGAAAGAATCACCTCTATTTTAAATCGCAAAGAGCCGCACTTCCATACAGTGTCTCCTGAATCATCCGTTATTGATGCGCTGCAGCAAATGCGGTGTGAAAATGTCGACTTCCTGATCGTGATCAATGACGATGAAAGATTCCTCGGGATTGTTAGCGACCATGATGTTGCTACCAAGGTAATCTTTGGAAGGAAGCCTCTGAACAAAACTTCTGTTCGCGACATCATGAATACCCGGCTGCCGGTAGTAACAACTGAGGACACTGTTGAAAAATGTATGCGTACAATGCGTCAGCATAACGTGAGATTTTTGCCGGTGTTTGAAGGATTTAATTTTAAAGGTGTAGTCTCTTCGGACGACATCATCCACGAGGTAGTGGAAATTCGAATGGATATATTTGACCCCGAAGAAGACCAGTCTTACACTTTTGCGTGATTACTGTACAACTATTTTGCTGATCACCTTTTGTCCAAGGGCTTCGTTGACGCGTTGGATGATTTTTTCCTTTTGAAAAATGAGTTCCTGTTTTAGCGGAGCGACCTGCGTAGTTATAAATAGTGTATCATTAATGATCTTTAACTTATCTGTGTAGCGGGCAATCGTTTTTCCCATAATATTTTCCCACACGTCCTCTATTTGCAGTGCCTGGATACCATTCCTGATATGGCTTTGCTCAAGGAACTTCTTTATAGCCTCACTCATTGAATATTCGCCCATGATTAAATTCAAATTTCAAATATGAAATATCAAAATCAAATCATTCTCAAGTTAACTCAATCAGTTGATATGGCTGTTCTAAGGGATTGAGATGGTCTTTCAGTCTTTCCTTGTTTGTATCAGTGATAAAAACCTGCCCGTCATTTCCGACGCACACTGTTTTCAACAGGTTAGCAATCCTTTCTTCATCCAATTTTTCAAAAACATCATCGAGTAACAACACGGGGGCGAACCCTTTTTCTTTTTTCAGTATTTCCATCTCCGCCAGCTTCAAAGCAAACAGTAAACTTTTTCTTTGTCCCTGCGAGGCGATATTTTTAAAAGGCTGGTCATTTAAATTGAAATCAAGATCATCCCGGTGAATGCCGCTGGAAGTGCGCGTCGTGACTATATCCTTTGACAAATTATTTTGCAACAACTCGGGGAACGAAGCCTGCAACAACTCGCTTTCGTAAAACAGGTTGATATTTTCCTGGCCATCCTTCGCAGCCCACTGGTTAGCAATGTCATTATACATTTGCTTTACGAGTGGTAAGAACGAAACCAGGAACCTCTTCCTTCGTTCAAAAATTTTTTCTCCTGGTTTCACCAACTGCTCATCTAGCACCGTCAGCACGGAAAGATTTGTGTCAGAATATCCCGTCCTGCCTGCCCTCACCCCTGTTTCAGCAAGTGATCGTAATAAAGAATTGCGCTGTTGCAGTACTTTGTTATAAGTGATCAATACCTGCAAGTAACCGGCATCCAGCTGGGAAAGCAAAGTGTCGATAAATCGTCTTCTTTCCTCACTGACGCCTGTAATGATCTGTATGTCGTCGGGAGCGATGATGACGCAAGGATAATGCCCAATGTGCTGCGAAAATTTCTCGTAAGATCGGCCGTTAACTGAAAACTCTTTCCTTCCCGTCTCCCTTAGAATACATACTGCTTTTTCAGCTTTTTCCCATTCGTCGAAATCGCCTTCCAATCTGAAACCTTGGTGACCCTGCATGATGTTGTTGGCGTCTATTCGCGTGAAATAGCTTTTGGTAAAACAGAGGTAATGGATGGCGTCCAGGAGATTGGTTTTGCCAACGCCATTTGGCCCCGAAATGCCGATGATCCGTTCGGAGAACGAAATGGACCGGTTCAAGTAATTCTTGAACTGGATCAAGGAAATAGCATTGAGCCTGAGCATATTTTTGCAAGATAGCGCTGAAGCGCTTGGAGCCGGCTAAAATGTTTTTGAAAGTGTTTGACCTTCTGTTTGCGTGCTAGCCGAAAACCTTTATCTTTGCCCGCCCGTTCCAAAAACGAAAGATTTGGGATGCGGCTCTCCAAAGAGAACCCTTTCCTGCACGAGGAAAGAACATTGCCTGAAGAGGTTCAACAAGGGTCCCGGCTGATCGGGAACGCCTCAAGGGTGTCATTGAAAAATAGGTTATATGCCTAAAGTAAAAACAAACTCCAGTGCCAAAAAAAGATTTAAGGTAACGGGCACCGGAAAGATCACTCATCAAAAGAGTTTCAGGCGTCACATTCTGACAAAAAAATCCAAAAAGCGCAAACGGAATCTTCGTAAGGATGGTAGCGTGTCAAAAGCGAACCTGGATTTTGTAAAACGTTTGCTAAGACTGAAGTAGAAGCCAGATGTCAGAGCTCTGATAGCTGCTGGCCGCCACGTCAATTTCAAATTTAAAATCTAAAACTCTTTACATATGCCTCGTTCAAAGAATTCTGTTGCATCCAAAGCACGCAGGAAAAAAATATTAAAACAAGCCAAAGGTTTTTATGGCAAACGCAAGAATGTCTACACGGTTGCCAAAAACGTGGTTGAAAAAGGGATGACCTATATGTACGTAGGTCGTAAACTAAAAAAAAGAAGTTATCGGCAGTTGTGGATTGCCCGAATCAATGCTGCTGTTCGCGCGGAAGGTTTGACTTACTCTGAATTTATTCACAAACTCAGTGAAAAGGGAATTGACCTTGACCGTAAGATTCTCGCAGACCTGGCAATGAACAACCCGGAAACGTTTAAGAACCTCGTCGCGGAGGTTAAATAGTTTGCTTTATTTGAGGAGAACATCCACCGTTCCATACTGCCTGTATCGGGACGGTTTTTTATTTAAGTACGCGAGAATTAATACGAATCGCCGCGAAACGTCAAAGTGAAATAGGGCGCCGAGGGTGAAAAGTCAAACAGCGGACACCACGTTTTCATGTCTTACGTCTCACATTTCACGTGTAAAACACTTCATTCCAATAACGCGAAAATTTTGTTCCCCATTTAACATGGAGTTCGTCATCGGAGATGGTTAATCCTAGCTCTTGTTTTATCGCTAGCACGGGTAGGTTGACCCCTGCGCCCAATCCGGCGACAATTGTCCCTTGCACCCTGGGATTTATTTCAACAATCAAAGGCTTCCCTTGGATCGATTTTTTCACCTGGATTCCGATGTTGCCGTGCAACGGGAGTTCCTTGATGATCTGCGAACAATAGGAAATAATGGTTTCATCTCTTATGAATGTTCCTTCGACAGATATACCATTGATCATTTTTCCTCGAAGTCTTGGCACAACCAGTCTCGGCTGACCATGATCAACAACGCAATCCACCGAGTATTCTTCTCCCGGCAGGTACTCTGTAACTAACAACTGAGGAAACGGTCTCACCGACAAAATTCGGAGAGCATCGGCCAGCGAAATATATGTTGAGTTCGGTTTTTCATAAAACAATAAATTATGTTCATCGATATCATTGGCAAGAATTCGAAAGCCCCTGCCACCATTTGATATGGATGGCTTAAAGGCAACTCTTTCGCCAGGAAAACCTAATTCCTTAACAGCAGTTTCAAACTGACCCATGGTTTCAACGACTCTATAACCTGGCAGGTCAACCCCCCGCCATTCTAAAAATTGATAGAGCCGGCTCTTGTTGTTGGCAATCTCGAGCGAGTCAACGTCACTCACCAAAACTCTTGTTCCCAACTCGTCGAAATGTTTTTTGTGCTGGGCCAGCGGAATCAGTTCTTTCGTTACCAATGGCAGAACAACATGTACGTTTCTTCTTTGGCAAACGGAGAGCAATTTTTCAATAAAATTCTTCTCATGCGCAAAAGGAATTGTTTCAAATTCGGCGTGTAACCAACGACCGACTGCATTCGGATTTGCGTCAGCCATTACAATTTCAAAACTTGGATTGAATTGCAGACATTTTAAGATCCCCGCTGCACCCGGAGCGCCGGCGCCGGTCATTAAAACGTTTATAGTTTGTTCGGACATTGGTGTTATTAATCGTTAATTGCGACAGCGGCATCTTCCCCGTAGAGCTGGCCTTTGAATTTGAGTGAGGGAGAAGGAATAAATTCACCAATTCCTAATTGATCCCACTTGTTGTCGACCGCTGAAATCGTAGCATCATCAGCCACAATAATATTTGGCCAAATTCGATCGAAATCATCAAACTGTTTGGTTTTCCTGGTTCCATCAAAGCCTATGCAAGCGCAATAGTTGCTGGTTTCCGGCTCCTGGTTGCTGGTTGCAGGTCGTTTACAAACGTGAAAGTCTCTTTTGGGGTCGAGATTGTTGCAGAAACGCCACAGTGCAGTTGGAAGATCGTTCGGATCGACCGTATGTTCAACGTACAAGATCATCTTTATACTTTTTGTTTCATCCAATTCGCAAATTTTTTCATGCAGCTCCTTGACATGTCCCTTCCTGTTTTTTTCAACTGAAATAATCAGACACGGAATTTCTTTTGCTAACAGGGATTTATTTATTTCCTTTATTTCAGAAAATTTGTTGGTGAGAACCGGAGGATCAATTTCGAATTTCTGTCCCGATAGCGATTGGAATCGAATTTCGAATTTCTCGTCAATCTCCTCATTAAACTTTCTTGTTCCGTCAATGCACATTTTTCCCCCAAAACCAAGCTTACTGCAACTGTGATCCAACACATCCATCGGACCTTGTGAAAAGTAAATATCGGTTGCAGGGTTAAGGTTGGTAAATACATACTTTGCGAGCGCCGGATAATCCTGAATCCTTATGTTTTCATCAACAAGCACCAAGATTTTATTGAACATCATTTGTCCAGCTCCCCACATCGCGTTCATGACTTTCTGCGCCTGTCCCGCAAAATCTTTTTTGATCTTTACAATTACCAGGTTGTGAAAAACTCCTTCGACCGGCATGTCCATATCAACAATTTCAGGAACCATTGTCATTTTTATTGGTGCCAGGAAAATTCTTTCTGTCGCCTTACCCAACCATGCATCCTCCTCGGGCGGAATACCGACGATCGTCGCGGGATAAACCGGATCTTTCTTGTGCGTGATTGCCGTAATGTGAAAACGCGGATACCAGTCCGGCAGCGAATAATAGCCGGTGTGATCGCCAAATGGCCCCTCCCAGATCATTTCATCATTGGGATCAATGTAGCCTTCTATTACGAAATCAGCATCAGTAGGTACTTCGACACCTGGTTGCGTGATGCATTTAACAAGCTCTACACTTTTTTTTCTTAAGAAGCCGGCAAGCATGTACTCATCCACGTTTTCAGGCAGGGGTGCGGTAGCAGCATATCCATAGACCGGGTCTCCGCCGAGCGCAACAGCGACGGGCATTTTGATGCCGAGCTTTCTATATTCAGAAAAATGTTTTGCTGAAACTTTATGCTTGTGCCAATGCATTGCGGTAAGCGTAGGGCCAAATACCTGCATGCGATACATGCCCACATTTCTTTGATTTGTGTTTGGATCTTTTGTGTGTATTATTGGGAGTGTAACGAATGGGCCGCCATCTTTTGGCCAGCAAGTGATCACCGGCAGCTTTGTGATATCGGGTGGATTCATTATAACCTGCTGACATTCGCCTTTACCAGATTTTATTTTCGGCATCCAGGATGCAAACTGATTTAGTTTGGGCAGCAATCTTAATTTATCGATGATGCCTTCTTTTGGAGAGGCCAATAATTTGAACAGTTCTTCGATTTGTTTCGCCACATCGTCTAAATGTTCCACACCGAGGGCCATGGACATTCTCTTCTCGCTTCCGTATGCATTCATCAAGACTGGAAAATCATAACCGCTATTTTCAAAAAGCAGTGCCTTTCCACCGCCCGATTGTTTGCTCATGCGGTCGGTGACCTCGGCCATTTCTAATTTTGGATCTACATAAGTTTTCACGCGGACCAGTTCACCGGCTTTATC
>VBAU01000547.1 GCA_005883855.1 Bacteroidota bacterium | reverse complement strand
GCTTTTCCTAAGGGATTTTAAAACC
This sequence comes from Bacteroidota bacterium, assembly GCA_005883855.1. GTDB lineage: Bacteria > Bacteroidota > Bacteroidia > Chitinophagales > Chitinophagaceae > VBAU01. The sequence goes on along the minus strand of VBAU01000547.1, from coordinate 3,764 downwards.
CTGAGTATTTCACCGAAGGGCCTGGATTTCTGAGTATCGCTCCACACAGAAAATTTTCACCTCAGCGCCTTCATACCATCATGGCCACTCAAGCCAAGATTAACGCGTTTTTTATGCCAATTGTACATGCTATTATCTCTTTCTGGCTGACAATCTTCGAAGGGAGCCTCTAACAACAAAAAGCGATCTAATACTGATGCTGAAGAGCCTCTCTCTAATAAAAGAGTCACAAGCGCTACAAATACAAATTCCGATACTTTTGATTCTGGTGATAGAGATATCACAATTTTATCAATCACAGATGACTTGAAATCAAGTGAGGAAGTAGAAGAACCCCAGGAAGTTATGGAGGAAATAGAGGGAATGGGGGAAACAAAGGAAACAGAGGAAACAGAGGAAATGAAGCTTGCACAAAAGCCTCCACAAAGCACAACAGTTGTGAAGAAGCCCATATATCCTTGGCACTCTCACTTTTTGAGATCCTTTCCTTGGCTTCATTATGATCCTCAGACAAGGACTGCAAGCTGTTCACAGCCTAAATGTAAAATGTACTACCATTTGCCTGAAGAAACTAATGAAAGTGTTTGGAGGAAGACATTTGAGAAACGACTTTTTGATGCTCATGCAACCGGAAGCTCTCACTTTACACAAGGCAAACCTGTTTCTGAGAAAGGACAAAAGCTATTGTCATTACCTCGATTAGAAGATAGGATTGGTGATGAAGCTATTTGGCTTAGGATTCACACTGTCTGGTTTCTTGCGAAAAATAATCTCTCCATGCACATCTTTGGTAATTTTCTCAAGGCTCAACTTGCTCGTGCAAGAGAGCCAGCTCCCAATTGCTACATGGATGACAAAACTGCTTGGGAAATATTGGTCATTATGGGGAAATATTTTCATCGATTGTTGATGAATCGAATTCGTAAATCACCTTATTATGGAATTATGGTGGATGAGACTACTGACAGATCTACAACTCAACAGTTAATCATGTACATGAAGTTTCTTGATATCAATGATAAAGGGGATCTTGTTATTTGTGTGGAGTATTTCAATCTTGTATCTCCTGCTAGTGGATCAGCGGACGACATTACAGTATCACAACTCTTTTATCTAAGCTGACAATTAGAAAGCTATTCATGAATCATTGAAATCATTTCAGTTAGACTTCAACAAATTAGTTGGTTTTGGTGCAGATGGCTGTTCAACAAATTTTGGTTCTAAAAATGGAATTGCGGTTAAATTGAGATCATTGAGTCCATGTTTGATTGCATTCCATTGTCCTGCTCATCGTCTCCAGTTGGCGATTTTGGATATTGCAGAAGATGTATTACTTTGGCTTGAGCTTTTGTTAATTTTAGATGGAGTATATTATAGCAATTGAAAAGCTTTTGAAGGATATTTATGGATTTTACAAACTTTCACCGAAAAGGAGAAATGCTCTTCTAGAAGGAGCAAAAGCTTCTGTCGCTCAAGCTCGCAATCGCATGGATAAGGCATTAGATGATCTTGTGCAAGTTATGGATGAAACCATTACAAAAGGTATTATGAGAATAACTGTAATGCTAATTGTTAGGAGAGAAAACATTGAAACTGCCCTCCTTAAGGTTGAAAAAATGGAATGCTACACGGTGGCTAGGATGAGCTGCTTGTTTGACGGCATTGTGTAATGCATATCCATATATTCTCGATCATTTACGTGATGAGATGAAGAGTTCCAATAAAGAGCTCAAGGCATTAGCCACAAGTCTAGATGGTCAGTTGATGTCCTACGATAATCTTGTATTTATTTATCTTTATCATGAAAGCGATACTCAAAGTTATTACAAGATAAGAAGTTACAAATCTCGGATGTTGGTCATATAATTACCATGTTATGTATGCGATTGGAAACAGATTACTCAGAGACTTTGCCATTTCCAGGACCTCTTCTTGGTAATGGGCATACAGACAATGTATTGACGGAAATTTTTAATGGAGAGTTTGAAATTGGTATTGTATTAATAACAAGTCTATTACTAATTGATTTAGAGATGAAAAACTTAGAAGAAGATTTACAAAGCAAAAAGGACCTAACAGCTCAGGAAGTTAATACTATTAGTCATACAACTCGAGGCGTCGACAATTCCCTCAAGTATGCTGAGCTTCTATCTAAAAAGGCAAGGGAAAAGAGACTACGTGAGCATAATGCTGAAATGGAACCTGCTGTGTTTGAGCCTGAGGTATTTTCTTATATTTCTTTTCAATGATTAATCTAAGTTTACTTTGAAGTGGCGAACACATGAGATCATTGGAAAAAATAGTTGCTTGATTCCATGGACTCAAATTACTAAGTTTGCTACTGAAATATCAAAGAAGCTCTCAGGTAGATTTCCAGCCACAGACTTTCTTAAAGCACTTGATATTCTTGATCCTAATTCTTGGACAGCATATCGAGACTCTAAATCTAACTCTGGTATTATGTATTTATAAGAAGTTTGCTGATGTGATAGAATGGAAACTTACACCTGAATTTTTGAAGAAGTGTACAGTTCTAGAAAAGATGTTTAAGGAATTGATATCTCCTCTTGACAATATTATCAAACCACAATTTGAGGATTTTATTATGCAAAATTGGGATGCTGTAAAGAAAATGGATGAATCACAGTTTGTCAACTTTGTTATTAATGAGAAGGAAGATGGACCTTTTCAGGATTTGGTAAAGTATGTATTGAATGGTTTAAATTTTGCTAATGTTTGAATATGTCAAATACTGGCTGTACTTCCTGCTTCTAGTACGGATCCTGAAAGAGGATTTTCTCAACTTGCTCTTGTCAAAAAAGAAAATCGAGCTAGTCTTATAGGAGAGCATCTTGAATCTGCCCTCAGGATTACTTTAACTGATATGGATGAAATTGGCATGGAAGAGCATTCCTCTATATTAACGGAGAGATGGAGGAAGGACAAAAGAAGAAGATCCGTTGGAAATAATCCTCACTGAGATCTCAATATTTAATATCACTTATTATCATGTATTCATATAGATCACTTCAGAATCTATTCATAATTCATTTAATTCACATGATGCATGCATATTACAGGATTGGCATTCGATGATCTAGCTGAACGTGATACTGACCGGTGACAGAGTGTCCCGCCAATAAATGCACTGACAAATAATACTGCTTACTGTCAACCAAATAAGCATCTAGTAAAGATCACCTTGCAATAAATCTTTCCATTCATATGTTTGACAATCCAAGCAACTCCATCTAGTGCTAAGCACTGGCAAGACCACCTAGTAAAATTATAAGCTGTACTCAGAACTTTTTCTATAATCATGATTATTTGCCAGCCCTTCTGATTATACTCATGAGTATTTGTGTGGTTAAGAAAAGGCCTGGTTGAGGTCAATGTCAATATGCCTTCAACACCTATTGAAACGATGATGAAACAATTACTCGATGCAGCCAAAGAAGTAGACGAAAAGTATCAGCGGGAGCTCAATCATGTTCAAGACAACCACCCGCTTGTCACGTTGACGCCATTTCATCGTCGAACGGAATGGCTTGAAAAATTTAAAAACAAAGACATGGACAAATTGATTGGTATTACAAAGAAGCCAGATAAAGAAGAGTATTTGTTATCGCAAGTGTGGATGAGGACCAAACCAGTTATAACGAAATGCTTTGATGGCGTGAAGGATTTGCATCGACGCAACTGGCATGCAATTCCATTCTGGTTGGCCAGTGCACAACCTCTTCAGCAGGAATCGATACCGTTTC
>VBAU01000120.1:2793-21782 GCA_005883855.1 Bacteroidota bacterium | reverse complement strand
ATACACCAATTTGGTCAATCAATACAATGTTCGATTTGAAAGTTTGGAAGATGAGGCTTTAAACCAACAGGATATCATTGGCCTCTACGTAAGTATGAGCGGCAACTTTAAGATCTGTTCTACAGAACTATTGAACATGTGGGGAGATATACGAGGCTATAGTCTTGCCCAGGGACAATAAACTGAAATCATCATCCGGCGCGAACATCCTGGAGTATATCTTTTAATTTGCTCCACTCGTCTGCGCAAATGAACGATTGGAACTGAAGTGTAATCTAACCAAACATTCAACTGGTTTTTATGACGTTCATCAAAAGATCAGGTGAGAATAATCACCTTACGTCCTCTATCTGGTTTTAATACATTTATTATAGCGCCAATTGACATTCGTCCTTCACTACGATTTCCTTCTTGAAATTCGATAATCACTCTGCGATCACGTCCATTTCCTCCGTGTGACAACTTGTTTTATAGGCGCTTTCCAAACAACTAATACAGACCAAAGTCATGATAACTCTCATGACCCGTTTTGATACCGGTCAGCGCGCAAAAGTTTTTCCGCTTCTACTTTTGATCCCGTCAATTAAAACACACAAATAAAACGCAGAGATATGAAACGGATAATTTTTCTAGCACTAATAACAATTGGCTTAAGTGCTCTCGTGAATGCACAGACTAAGTATCATGCAGCTTACACAAAAGTGGCGATAGCCGGCACATCAACTTTCCATGATTGGGATATGATTTCAGAAAAAGCAACCTGTGATATATCGTTCAATTTCGACGGTGTAAATATTACAGGCTTGTCATCTTTATTGTTTACTGTACAGGCTGAAAGCTTGAAGAGTGATCACAAAGGATTGGATAAAAATGCATACAAAGCTTTGAATTCAGAAAAATACCCCGAGATCAGTTTCAACAGCAGCTATGCAAATGTTCGACCCAACGGCCCGAACAGCTATGTAATAAGCGCCAAAGGGAAAATGAACATTTCAGGCATAGTCAAGGAAGTTTGGCTGGCTGCAACTTGTACGGTAAATCCCCAGGACATGAGTATTCAATCCACGGGTTCATTGAAGATCAAAATGACTGAATATAGTGTAGAGCCTCCCACTTTCATGTTCGGTGCTATGAAAACAGGTGATGACATCACCGTTAAGTACAACGTTAATCTGAAGAAATAAATTCTTTACTAATAAAAACAAATGTTATGAGATCTCATTATTACAGCCGCTTCTGCAAAATAATTTTTGCGATCCTGGTAGCGCTGCCACTAACAACGATAGCACAGCTAGATAAGGTGTCCTATATGCGCCCTTCATATTGGAGACCGTACGATAAAACAGGTATCAATGTTTTTGAAACAACAAAAGCACCTGACTCAATACCTTTTGATGGTTTAAGAATTCGTTTTGGCGCTGGCTTTACACAGCAATTCCAGAACCTGAGCCATGAAAATACAAAAGCCATCAATACACAGGCTCCTCCAGCCGATGGATCGAAGGCCGCAACAACAACAAACCATTTATATCCTATCGCGCCTGGCTTTATGACTGCACAGGCAAATCTTTACACGGATGTCCAACTAGCAGATGGCATTAGCCTGAGCCTGATCACGTATCTATCCGCTCGTCACCATAATGAGGCATGGGTAAAGGGTGGTTATCTTCAATTTGATAAACTTCCATTTAAAGGTCAATTCTGGGACAATCTCATGAAAGTGACGACAATTAAGATCGGACACATGGAAATCAACTACGGTGATGCTCACTTCCGCAGGTCCGACGGTGGTCACACGTTCTATAATCCTTTCATGGAAAGCTATATCATGGATGCTTATACTACTGAAATAGGTGGCGAAGTTTATTTGAAGAAAAACAGTCTCTTTGGTATGATCGGATTGACAAGCGGAATGATCAAAGGTAATATTGACTCCGCTACCGCAAGTGCGGTCGATGCTAATGCCAAGCGCTCCCCTTCAATTTATTTCAAAGGTGGATTTGACAAACAACTGAATGATGTAGTTCGCGTTCGTATATCCGGGAGCTTCTATCACAATGGCAGCTCTGCAGGAAGCGGGCTGACCTTATATGGTGGCGACCGCACGGGCTCCAATTATCAAAACGTGATGGAACTTTGGAAGACCCCCGTATACAATGCGGAAAAATCCAATGCCTCAACCCAAAGCAAGGACTCACTTGTGCAAGTTTATGATGCCACTGCGCAAGCTTCGACTGCGACAGCCTTCTCAGGCAGATTCAATCCCGGCTTCAGCAAAAAAGTTGATGCAGTAATGCTGAATGGCTTTTTGAAATTCAGAGGACTTGAACTGTTCGGCACCTATGAGACTGCACAAGGCCGGAGCAAAACAGAAACAGATGAAAGGACTGCAAACCAGTCAGATGAAAGGACTGCAAACCAGTTTGCAATCGACGGAGTATATAGATTTGGCAAAGCAGAAAACCTGTTCATCGGTGCCCGCTATAATACCGTTACGGCCAAATTAGCAAATACCAGCGCCTATCTTTATACAAGTGATGTAAAAATTGATCGTACATCATTTGCAGCAGGCTGGTTCATTACCAGAAATGTAATGTTGAAAGGAGAATATGTGATTCAGAACTATAACAACTTCGAAAAAACAACTAAACCTAATGGTAGTCCATACACCGGCGCCGATTATCGCAGCGGTGGAAAATTCAATGGATATGTAATTGAAGCAGCTGTAGCTTTTTAATAACCGCTCATGTGAATACAGAGAGTCAGGCTGTCTCCCCAGCCTGACTTCATTACCAATCGCTAAGTACTCCTTCAAAAATGATTTTATGCGGACGTTTTTTTTCATAATAAGTTTTGCCTTCGTCGTGAATGCAGCTTTTATCAAAAAAAGCGCCCCCTATTCCCTCGCAAGATGGGTAGTTGAAAAAAATAGCTCTTTAAATATCCAGGGTGAAACGAACATCAACAGTTTCCAGTGCGACGTAACAGAATACCTCAAGCCCGATACACTTGTATACACAAAGAACGATGCAACAAAGAAATTAAGTTTTACCAATAGTTGTCTTAGCATTGATATTAAGAGATTCGATTGCCATAACAAGTATATAACTGAGGATTTCAGGTCGGCTCTGAAAGTGGATGAAAATCCCAGTCTCAAAATTGTCTTTCTCACGATCGATCAGTTCTCAAATGCCTCAAACAATGAAGTTGTAAAAGGAATTGTCGATATTCAACTCGCGCATGTAACCAAAAGAGCAGAGATTGAATACACGGTGAAGAACTTGCCGGGTAATCGAATTCAAATGAATGGCAGTCATATTTTCAATTTTTCTGATTTTAACCTGAAGGCCCCTAAGAAACTGGCTGGCTTGATTAAAACAAGAGACGAAATCAAGGTGAATTTTCAATTATTCTTTAAATCTATCCCGTAAAAAAATATTATCATTCAAATTATCAACGTATGAGTTCCATTCAACCCAACATTGTACAATCCGCCAGAAATGTCAATTTCGGCAAAGTTATTTTTGCCTGGTTATTGGCTGGGATCATCATGTTGCTTCTTGGCCTCGCCATGGTTTATATCTGCATCCACCTTTTTCCCAGGATAGCCGATGAGTACTTCAGCCCGGTTTTCCGCAGAGCCGGAGAAACAGATTGGACTTTTTATGTACACCCGTTTATCCTGAGCTTTGGCCTGAAATGGTTTTGGGAACGATATAAAGGTATTTTGAAGGGAGGGGTTCTTTTGCGCGCCATTGAGGTCGCATTGGTCTATGGCCTGGTTGCACTGTTGCCGATTTTGTGGCTAACATTCAGCGCAATTGACGTCTCTCTTAAAATGACGATCACTTGGTTCGTTTACGGAATTTTACAGGCGTTTGCCGCAGGTATTGTTTTTGCGAAACTCAATCCATAATTTTTTGCGAAGTGGTTTATAATGATATAAACCCTCATAACAAACCTGTCCCGATTCGTCGGGACAGATTTTTGAAGTTGAATAGAGGTTAAATCTTCTTTGCTTGCGAGTAGCCATTGTTTTTTAGCCACTGTATCACCTTTTCCCGCTGATCACCCTGAACAATTATTTCGTTGTCTTTCACCGAACCACCCGTTCCGCAATACGTCTTTAGTTTCTTTCCCAGGCCTTCCAGATCTTTTTGGCCTCCTGCAAATCCTTCAATTAACGTCACGGCTTTGCCCGCTCGCCGTTTTGTATCTAATCTCACTCGTAATTTTTGTTTTGATGGCGGCAGAGTTTCAATAGATTCATGTTGCTGCTCAAACTTGAAGTCAGGGTCGGTGCTATACACAAATCCCAATTTATCAGATCTGTTTTTTTTGTTCATTTTTTAAATAATTACGGCCTTCAGGCTGAGATCTAAACTTTTAGCCTGGTGAATTAATGCCCCCACACTAACAAAGTCAACACCGGTTTTTGCATACTGTTCGACGTTGTCCAGGTTGATTCCGCCGCTTGCCTCTGTTTCAAATTTTTTATCGATTATTTTCATCGCTTCCGTTATTTGCGACGGCGATAAATTGTCGAGCATTATTCGAAACACTTTGCTTTTGCCGACTTCAACAATTTTCCTAACGTCCTCAATGGACCTGGCCTCAATTTCTATTTTCAAATGGGGTTTGTATGCACATACATACTGGTAGGCTCGTTCGATTGCCCGCTCTAAGCTGCCGCAAAAATCAATGTGATTATCCTTGAGCATGATCATGTCATACAAACCAAAGCGATGATTTATTCCGCCTCCAATCCGCACCGCTTCTTTTTCCAACAATCTGAAATTAGGAGTGGTTTTTCTCGTATCCAAAATCTTTGTGGAATAGCCTTTCAACTTGTCAGCATAGGATTTCGTCAAGGTCGCGATCCCGCTCATTCGTTGCATACAGTTCAACAGTAAACGTTCGGATTTTAAAATGGTGTGGATAGTCGCTTCTACTTCAAAACCAACTTCTCCGTTTTTAATCTCATCACCGTCATTTTTAAACGCGATAAATCTCGATGACGGTTCCTTGTAAAGAAAAATTTCACGGGCGACTTCGAGTCCGGCCAACACACCATCTTGTTTTATTTTTAAGAGTGCTTTCCCTTTTGCATCGTTCGAAATGCATGACAACGTCGAATGATCACCATCGCCCAAATCTTCCAATAAGGCATGATCAACCAGGCTACGCAATTGCTCGCGAAAATCTTTCATACCAGCAAAAGTAAAAAGCCTCCCGACATAACGGGAGGCTTTCAACAATTCATTTATAGTAAGCCTTATTCGACCGATTGGAAGCGAATAGCTTTTACGTAATCTTTTCCGGTCTTTGTCTTCATAAAAACTGTAGTTCGATAGTTCCCGGATTTTGTCTGAAGCGTACCCACGCAATATTGACCTCCGTTCTGATCTCCCTTGTGTTTCACTTCAAACGACTTTACCTCATTGTTGTCAAAAAAATCCTTTAGCACAAGAACCGCTTGTGCCTTACTATAACTGTTACTTTTATCGGGTAAACTGATCTCTACGTTCTCATCCATATACTTCCCCAATTCGCTTGCCTTGCCATCTTTGAGCGCTCCTATCACTTCATCCAGGTTCGTCCCCTGGTTGGTGAAGGAAAGCATCACAAGGCTCAGAAAAACGGTTAGTGTAGAAATGATTTTTTTCATATAAAATTTTGTTTTCGCAGTGGTATGGAACGAAAAATATGCCACAGTCCTAGGATCTGACCGGGCTACTAAAATAATGAAAAGAGCATGGTTTTCATAGAATAAATGCCGATTCGTTAAATAAAGTAGTTTTACAACGCACATTTCTAAAAGCCAAGTGAAATTATACTGTGCGATTAAACTTTAAAGCTTAAATGAACAATAGAAAAGTCATTCTAATCATTATGGACGGCTGGGGATTAGGAAAAGTTGCTTCGGCAGATGCAATCCAACATGCAAAAACACCGTTCGTTAGTTCCCTTTACAAAAAATACCCTAACAATACTTTAACGACCTGTGGAGAAGCAGTTGGCCTGCCAGAGGGGCAGATGGGCAACTCAGAGGTGGGTCATCTGAACCTGGGAGCAGGGCGCATTGTGTACCAGGAATTGCAGAGAATAAATGTAGCGATTCGGGACGGATCATTCGCAAAAAATGAAAATCTGCTGCGCACGATCAGGCTAGCAAAGCAAAATCAAAAGGCACTTCATCTGCTTGGTTTGGTTAGTGATGGAGGCGTCCACTCACACATCAACCATGTAAAGGCAATTGTCGACGCGTGCAAAAACGAAAGCCTCGACGAGGTGTACATTCACGCGTTTACCGATGGACGAGATACCGATCCAAAAAGTGGACTGGGCTTTATAAAAGATCTCGAGTCACATCTACACAAAATAGTGGGGAAGATCGCTACGATAAGTGGCCGATATTATGCGATGGACAGGGACAAACGTTGGGAGAGAATTAAGCTCGCTTATGACGTGCTTGTAAATAGTAAAGGTGATAGAGCCGCGAGTGCGAGTGAGGCAATTGAAAATTCATACCAAAAAAAGGTTACTGACGAATTTATCAAGCCATGCGTAATTGTTGATGGTGAGGGACGTCCTGTGGCAACAATAAAAGACGGAGATGTAGTGCTCTGTTTCAATTTCAGAACAGACAGGTGCCGCGAAATAACCCAGGTGCTGACACAAATCGACCTCCCCGATTTTGGGATGAAAAAATTATCCGTGGATTATACTACGATGACTGAATATGATCGCTCCTTCAAAAATGTACACATCATTTTCAGCAATGACAATTTGAGCAACACATTGGGTGAAGTTTTAGAGCAGCAACATCTAAAGCAGATCAGAATTGCTGAAACCGAGAAATATCCGCATGTAACTTTCTTTTTTAGCGGCGGCAGAGAGATCCCCTTCGAGGGAGAAAGGAGAATTCTTACTCCGTCGCCTAAGGTTGCCACTTATGCTTATGAAGTTACCGATGCACTTTTGCCGGAAATTAAGAATCAAACTGCTGATTTTATTTGCCTGAATTTCGCGAATGCAGATATGGTTGGTCATACCGGTGTTTGGCAAGCTGCTATAAAGGCGGTTGAAACGGTTGATCAATGTGTTGAAAAGGTTGTAACGGCAGGTTTGGAAAACGGTTACACCACGTTTCTAACCGCTGATCATGGTAATTCTGATTATATGATCAATGAAGATGGTACTCCTAATACCGCACATACATTGAACCCCGTGCCGTTCTTTATTATCGATAAGGAATGGAGGGGAAAAATTAAGCCCGGTAAATTGGCAGATATCGCACCAACTATTCTCACGATGATGGAAATTCCCCTGCCAAAAGAAATGACGGGCGACATTTTGATTGATAAGCTTTAATTTTAGCAAAAGAAAGGAGATGTTTAAAAAGATTCTGTTGGTGTTATTAATCATACTGATCATCATTCAATTTATTCACCCCGCGAGAAACATTTCGAAAACAGGACAACCCAACAACATCGCGACAGTATATCAAGTTCCCGACAGTGTAAAACGCATTTTAGATAAAGCTTGCATGGATTGCCACAGTAACAACACCCGCTATTTATGGTACTTTAAAATTCAGCCGGTGGATTGGTGGCTCACCCATCACATTGATGATGGGAAGGACGAGTTAAACTTTGACGAGTTCACAAATAAACCGATCAGGTATCAATATAATAAGTTAGAGGAATCTGAAAAACAGATAAAAGAGGGTGAAATGCCCCTTGATTCATACACCTGGATGCATAAAGATGCAACATTAACTGAACAGGAAAAAAATACGTTTATGAATTGGGCAGAAACTATACGCAATGAAATCAAGGGAAAATACCCCGCCGACAGCCTAAAAAGACAGCCTCGCCCGGAACAAAAACCATAGCGACAGTATGCGAGCACCTGGGAGAACCATATCGTTGTTGCTTTTAGTGATCATGGCACTGCCATTAACTTTCTGTGTAGTGACCGAAATCAAACAACAACAATTAAAGCATGAGGCAAAACAAAGATTGGAAAACCTTGTTTTGAAAACTATTATTTTATCCCCAACCGAATTTGAATGGACAGAAGCCGGTAAAGAGATCAGCATTCACGGCGACTTATTTGACATAAAATTCTATTCACTAAAAAACGGCAAATTTATTTTTTGCGGTTTGTTTGATAGAGAAGAAACAGCACTGGATAAACTAGGGCATAATTGGAAAAATAACCAGGAAGAAAATAAACTGCTCACACAACTTTTCGAGGTTTTGCAATCTGTGTTTCACAACTCGGGACTGGAACAAGATCTACACAAGAACCTCGCACATCAATACCCTTATCTTAGTCCAGATAGATTATTGTTTCAACCAAAAAAAATTATTACTCCTCCACCACAGGCTTAATTCCCATCAATCTTTTCAAAAAAAGGAATTTAAGTTCAATTCTCAAGAATGTATTATCGTATTGCATGCTACGCATGTTTGTTGGTGTTAGGTTTTCAAAAATCCAGGGCACAGGATGATAGCATTCCGGTGTTAAAAGAAGTTGTTGTATCCGGTATCAGATCTTCAGCAGCGAATGAAACGAGCATGAATATCCGCTCTATATCCGTTCAAAAGATGCGGCAGAGCGGAGCTTTGAATATTTCAGATGCGCTTTCGAAATTGCCCGGTATCAGCCAACTGAGTACGGGCCCCGCTATTTCGAAGCCAGTGATCCGTGGCCTTTATGGCAACAGAGTTTTGGCGGTGCTGTCGGGACTCAAATTTGATAACCAGCAATGGCAGGATGAGCACGGCCTCGGATTGAGTGACGTTGGCATTGATCGCATCGAAGTCATCAAAGGACCCGCTTCACTGTTATATGGATCAGAAGCGATCGGCGGCATCCTAAATATTATAGAGGAAGCTTCGAACACCCCCGGACAAAAAACCGGCGATGTGAATGTTGGATTGTTCTCGAACACCTTAGGCTTATCACTTGATGCAGGTTTAAAAGGAGCCACGCAAAAAAAGAATTGGGGGATACGTATGGGCGTCAATTCTAACGCCGATTATTCAGATGGCGATGGTAATCGAATTCACAATAGCAGGTATGCAGGATATTATCTAAAGGGAACATATGGATTCAGGAAGCGAAACTGGCAAAGCGACAATCATTTTAGCAGCTCTCTCGATAATTACGGCTTTATTACCGCTGATAACTCCAACAGTTTTGTAGATGATGGAAGATGGAGTCGAAGCATGAAAGGACCACATCACACCGTATTCTTAAATATCCTGTCTTCTCAGAATAATGTTCAGCTACGAAATTCCAGCCTCGATGTAAACGTCGGTTTCCAATCCAATTTAAGGTTGGAGGATGAAGGCGGAAACAAGATCAGTCTGAATATGCTGCTAAGTACTTTCTTGTGGCGAGTGTTGTGGAGTAAACAAATAAGTGCCGGTACCGAACTGATACTAGCCAACAATTCACAATTCGAAAACAACACGAATTATGGTTCTCGCATTATCATTCCCGACGCAAACATGATGGAGAGTGGCTTGTCGGTGTTTCTCAAGAGCAAAAAGAAAAAGATCATTTTTGAGTACGGCGTTGGTGTTTCGTTGAGGAACATTCACACATTCTTGACGGATGGTGTTAACACACCCGACAAATCGATCCAGCCGTTTAACAAAACCTTGCCGAGCGTAAATGGCTCCGTCGGCTTCACCTGGAATCCCAACAAAAATTGGAATGTAAAAACGAATGTTGGCAGCGGTTTTCGTTCGGGAAATTTGGCCGAGCTATCATCGGATGGGTTGCATGAGGGAACGTTACGCTACGAAATTGGAGATCCAAATTTAAAAATTGAACAGAATATCAACGGCGAGGTTGAGGTTACTTATTTTTCCGGGCATTTTCAATTTGGTGCAACGGGCTACCTGAATCATTTTCGAAATTATATTTACCTGGCGCCGACGGACAGCCAATATCTCGGTTTTGATGTGTTCCGATACAAGCAATACAATTCCAACCTGTACGGCACTGAAGCGATGATGGGCATTTACTTTCCTTTTTATGAAAGATTGAAATGGGAAACAAATTTTTCACTGGTCAAAGGCCAATTGACAACCGGGGGGTATCTTCCTTTTATTCCTCCGCCCAAATGGACAAATGAATTAAGGCTTCAATTGAAAAATGGCGGCAGAATAAAAGATTTTTCTGTATTTGCGCAGGCCGAAAATCATTTTGCCCAGAATAGCCCCGCACAATTTGAGACTCCGACTGCGGCATATTGGCTATTGAATGCCGGTCTCAACGGCAATTGGCAAACGAGATCCGGTGGAATAATTTTCAGTGTCACTGGCAACAATTTGCTCAATAAGAATTACTACGATCACTTGTCCCGGTTTAAAGAATACGGTATTCACAACATCGGGAGAAATATCGTGGTGCATATTACCATTCCATTTACTTGTTCAAGTACAAATCTAAAATCATGAAAACTTTATTGATAAGAAACTCATTTGCTACTCTTATAACGACTGCTGTTTTCCTGTCGTCGTCCTGTAAAAAAGACAAAATGATTCCTCCGACAATTGATTTTACCACGGGTGCCGGCTATGTTTCTGCTGACGGGCACCTCGCTGTAAATACTGCTTTTAAGATAGGTGTAACAGCAAAAAGAACGGAAGAACATGATGACCTGAAAACTTTTATAGTGACAAGGTCCTATGATGGAGGGGCAGAAACTACAATTGACAATGTAACGATTCCGGCCGCACAGGCAGAAGAGTTTACAAAAGATTATGATTTGACCACGCGCAACCAAAATGGTACGGAGAAATACACATTTACCGTAACAAACCGTGATGGTTTAATTACTACCAAGAGCATTATTATCACTGTGTCGTGATAAATGCATTGAGAACTGTGATTGTTTAAGACTGAAAAATTAACGCCGATGGCCAGGAGCCCTTTCAAATTCCTGGCCTCGGCGATAAATTCCCGCTCCTGGAGGATTAATTTTACATTTCAGTGCAGCATTGTAATTTAAAAATTGTCTAAATTACAGGCAACCAAAGGAAATTATGACCGAGGAAGCCATTTTAAAAGGCTGTTTGCAAAAGGAACCCGCCGCGCAAAGGGAGTTGTATAACCGGTATAGCCCTAAGATGTTGTCGGTGTGTTATCGTTTCGCTCACAACCGTGAAGATGCAGAGGACATGTTGCAGGAGGGTTTTATTAAGGTCTTTTCTCAAATGCACACGTTCGGAAACAGGGGCGCTTTTGAAGGATGGATACGAAGAATCATTGTGCACACGTGTATCAATATTCTTAAGAAGAATAAGAAGTTTAATGAAAGTGTTGATATAATTCATGCAACAGCAATCCAGGTACGAGAGGAAAGTGTTCCATCAATTGTCCAGGCAAAGCAAGTGGTTGAATGTATCAGGATGCTGCCAATCGGGTACCGAACTGTTTTGAACTTATATGCAATTGAAGGATATAGCCACCGCGAGATAGGTGAGATGCTGGATATAGAGGAAAGCACGAGTCGTAGCCAATACACTCGAGCCAAGGCAATGCTCGAGGATATATTGATAAGAAAGAAAATTATCCAAAAACCAAAGGTAAACGTAGAGTGGTTGGCTTCCGTGAAAAGATAAAGAATCCCATTCCCTAAATCGCTGACTGATTATGCAGAGAAATTTAAATAATGAATTTGAACGGTTCTTAAAGGAAAATGCAGATCAATACCGGTTGTATCCTTCCAAAAAGGTGTGGAATGGAATTTATTCCTCTCTTCACTCTCGGCGGAAATGGTTTGGCCTCGGCACAGCTTTACTATTGATCACGGGTAGCTTAGTCACTTTACTTATCACCAATTCTTCTAAGGAGCCAATTACTACGATTAATAAACCAACCGAAATTAAAAAGCCAGCCCTCACTTCTACTTCCCATGAGATTTCATCGAACAAACCAGTTAGGTCGGAAAAACCGAAAGATCGTCCTGCCAGTCTCCTGTTCTTAAATGCAACCCCTGCATTACAGAACCCCATTTATACTATAGCGCAGAATAACGCGACTTTTGGTGAAAATTATTTGAACAATAACACCGAAAACCAGCCGATCAATGATAACATCACTAACGAGCTAGCTGATCGGGATTTGACACGCACGTTTATGACGCCGACCGTAACACCGCTGCCAAACAGTAAATCGCTGGCATCTCGTCCGTTTGACTGGACGATCGAAAGCGTAGTTAATAGCTTTTTACAATCACAAAGGCAAAAGAGATTCTCCTTGCAATTCAATTTCACTCCAACCATCAGCTATCGGAAATTGTCGGCGAACAAGGCGTTCATGCGTTCGGCTGCCTTGCGTTCAAATACGCCAACCTCAATTGCCGCTTTGTATGACGTCAACAGCGTGGTTACCCACAAGCCCGATATGGGCCTTGAATTTGGTTTCACGGAAAAATATGCCGTAGCAACCAACTTTAGAGTAAAGGCAGGTCTGCAGTTCAACATTAACCGTTACGACATTAAGGCATTTAATTATCCATTCGAAGTGGCCAAGATAGCTTTGCGCAATGGAGCCGGAGTTGATTCGATGTATACAATCAGCAGCCACAGAAATTATGGTGGATATAAGTCGGACTGGCTCCAGAATTTTTACTTTGAAGTATCGATGCCAGTTGGTGTCGAGGTCGACCTCATTGGAGATGATAAAGTACAGTTCGGCGTAGCAGGCACCATACAACCAACTTACGTGTTGGGCGACCGGGCATATCTACTTTCCACCGATTACAAGAATTATGCACTTGTGCCATGGTTGATTCGCCGCTGGAATGTAAACACGGCGTTCGAGACATTTGTTTCGTATTCGACTGGCAAAATGAGATGGCAGGTTGGACCGCAGATACGTTACCAATTACTTTCCAGTTTTGTTGACAAATATCCAGTAAAAGAAAATCTGTTTGATTTTGGCCTGAAGGTCGGCGTTTCAGTTAACAAATAGCCGATACTAACTGCTCCGTTTTCTTTCAAACCCTGTTCTTCATTGACAGGGTTTTTTCGTAAGTTTCGTTTTCCTTTAATTTTATAAAATATTCCAAATCTTTTGTTGATGAAACCACAGTTTCCATTAAAGGTGCTATTATGTTCCGCCTTTATCTATTTCAGCTGCAAACAAAAAAAGAATGACGTGTTCCCGGTTTTGGACTTTATCAAAGCACAGGTAGCCAACGTCGACACCTCAGTTTATTCGATCATAAAACTGGTTCCAAAAACCGACAGCACTTATGACACTACCTACGTGAAACGGGAGGAATTTAAGCAACTGGCGAAGGATTTTCTCGAGACGCCTGACATTTCTAAAACATTTGGGGGCAAATACACTGAAGAAAGAATGATGAACAATGATCTGGGTTTGGCTGTTTTTATTGCGACACCTAAAGATCAAGATCTTGAAGTTCGCCGGCAAGAGGTCAGGATTGAACCGGATCCTCCTAACGATAAAATAAAAAGCATTTATATTGAAAAGATGAAAAATGATAAGGACAGTTCGGTTACAAAGAGAATGACCTGGTATGCTGACAGAAAATTTCAGATCGTAACCATTACACAGGAGCCCAACGGCGAAGAAAAAACCTCAGTCATGGAAGTGGTGTGGAATCAAGAAAACGAGTAATAGTGAATGACTCCCGAAGAATACAAAAATATTTCACCCGGTATTCCTAACAGCCCGGGCATTTATAAATACCTCGATATAGACAACAATCTTATCTATGTCGGCAAAGCAAAAAATCTTCGAAAGCGCATTACTTCCTATTTTATCAAAACATTTACGAGTTACAAGACTTATGAGCTGGTTCAAAGAATCGTCAGGATAGAATTTACAATTGTAAACTCCGAGCAGGATGCGTTTCTGCTGGAAAATTCTCTGATCAAACAATTCCAGCCGCGTTTCAACATAAATCTTAAAGACGACAAAAGTTATCCCTACATAGTAATCAAAAAGGAACCCTTTCCCAGAGTATTCCTCACAAGGAAAAAAATTGACGACGGATCAGAATATTTAGGCCCGTACACATCAGTAGGAAAGGTTAGGGAATTATTGAATTTTATAAAACAAACGATTCAACTGAGGACCTGTTCGCTGAACCTCACGGAGAAAAATATCGCGAAGGGAAAATTCAAGGTTTGCCTCGAGTACCATCTTGGGAATTGCAAGGGGCCATGCGAAGCGCTGCAAACGAAGGAGGATTATGATCAGGGCCTGGTGCAACTAAAGAACCTTTTGAAAGGAAAATTAGCTCCCGTAATTCAACACTTCAAGAATGAGATGAAAGGCTATGCAGAGAATCTTGAATTTGAAAAGGCGGAAATACCAAGAAAGAAAATCGAATTTATTGAGAGTTACCAATCGAAATCCGTTGTTGTTAATCCAAAGCTTAGCGACGTAGACGTATTTTCGGTGGTAAAGGAAAATAGTTCAGCGTATGTAAGTTATCTCATGGTCCAGAACGGAACGATTGTGCAAACTAAAACGCTGAAAGTTGAAACCCATCTTGATGAAACCATAGAGGAAATTCTGTCCTTTACCATTGCTCAATTTCGAACTACTTTTAGCAGCCAGGCAAAAGAACTCATCCTTCCATTTAACATCGATTACGCAGAGGCGGATGTTGTCATTACTGTTCCAAAGGGAGGCGATAAAAAGAAACTGTTGCAGCTATCCGAGCGAAATGTGAATTACTTCATGGAAGAACTAAAGCAGAAGGAACGTTTAAGACTGGAGGACCGGAACGTCGATAAAACAAGCTTGCTTGAACAACTGCAACGCGATTTGCAGCTTGCCGATTTGCCTATCCACATCGAATGTTTCGATAACTCCAACTTCCAGGGCAGTTTCCCCGTGTCAGCTATGGTTTGTTTCAAAAGCGGGCAGCCGAGTAAGAAAGACTACAGGCACTTTAATATCAAAACCGTCCGGGGTATAAATGATTTTGCGTCGATGAAGGAAACCGTTTTTAGGCGGTATAAAAGACTGCTTGCGGAAGATCAGCCTTTTCCCCAGTTGGTGATCGTTGATGGAGGTAAAGGTCAACTAAATGCCGCTCGCGAGGCATTAGAAGAATTGAGTGCAACGGGCAAAACGACGTTGATCGGCCTCGCAAAAAATGAAGAAGAAATATTTTTCCCAGGCGATGTCGAATCACTCAAGCTTTCTTACAATAGCGATAGTCTTAAATTAATTCGGCGCATCCGCGATGAGGTACATCGGTTTGGCATTAGTTTTCATCGCCAAAAAAGAAGCAAGGGAACATTTAAGAATGAGCTCGAAGAAATTAAAGGTATCGGAAAGCACACCGTTGACATTCTGTTAAAGAAGTATCGGTCGATAAATAATATCAGGCAAAAAACTGAGGAGGAATTATCGCAGGCGGTGGGTAACGCGAAAGCTAAAATCGTTTTCAATTATTTTCATCAGGATGAGCAAACTATAAAATGAAAAAGGGGCCCGGATAGACATCCAGCCCCGTTTTTAAAATCCAATATCCTATGAAAAACCGAAACGAAAATACAACAATTCCTCAGATTTCCTATACCACGTACAGGTAATTTTTTTAAAAATTAAGATGCTAGCGTTGAAAGTTCTAAAAACAAAAATCCCATCACTCAGAGAGGATGGGATTTTTACGATGCGAAATAATTTTTGCCTAATAAGACCAAAGGTCTTGCTCGTAATTGAAGATTCTATCCTTGATATTGTCTCCTTCAAGCAAAGAAAGAATCGGGTCTCTCATGTATTGCTTGACGGTCTTATTACCAGGATTATCTAATGTGGATTTCACAATGTAGCTGCTGAACATACGGCTCTCAAAAAGCTCTTCCCATGTCATACGTCCCATACCCATATTCTTGGGATTATATACCTCGTACTTAGCCAGCAATGGGCGTAGATCAGGGTAATAAACCCAAAACATAACGCTTACACCTCTTTCCTGGCCATTGGGCAAGTATTCCATCTTAAGCGGCGCGATCCCCAGGATTCTTACAAACATACGGCTTGCCTCCCTATCAAAAACCCATTCTTCCTTAAGCCGGATCTTCACGATACTCTTAGGATCAAAACTCTTTTGCGTCACCACATACTTAACTACCTTATTGATATCATTCGGATCATAAACCGCGGTCGTGTCTGGTGCCCCGCCAGTTGTTAACCCACCAATTTCGTCTGCTGTCATAGGCTGGGAGAAGCGATCATCAGCAAATGCCGTAATGCTATCTTGTTTTATCGCTTTTATCAACATGTCAACGAACATCTGGCTGCCATTATCATCCTCGGCGTCATAGCGGAAGGTCTGGTTCAGTTTTTCGCGCAGGTCTAATTCACGCCAAACTTTTTCAGCATACAGAGCGTCGTCCCAACGCAGGTCTTCATACGCCAACGGAGTTCGTTCCATGACTCCATTTTTTATAAATGCGTTGTCATTACGCAGCGAAGGGTGACGTACCGAGTTATAAGAACCAGCCATCGTGTCCTTTTCAATCGGGATGTTTCCGTAAGGATTATACCCCGATGGAACCTGCGTGTTGTTTGTTTGTTGTTGTTGATTATTGGTAGGCTGCGTTGCACCATTTCTCTTTTTTCCTGAGCGTTGGGCATCCACATTCATAGTGAATGAGGCCAACAACAAGGAACAACAACAAATCTTAATCAAATGGGTTTTCATTCTCGCCTTATTTTATTTTATATAATACACCAACGAAGGAGATGTGGTTGTTCTTCCGTCGGGGCCTAATACTCGAATATTATCTACCGTGACAGTTCTCGATGGTTTCACATCCTTCTTAATTAAACCGACGGCTCTGGCGCTCCATGTGTTTCCCTGGCAATCTGCGACATCTACGTCTCCCTCGTCATTATCACAGGAAACGGAGAAACTTGTAACCATATATTTTAAGTCAAATGGGAAATCTTTAATACCGGCGCCCACACCTGCCTGGGCAATGAATGCACCAGCGCTTATGTTAGCACCACTTTCATAACCTCCTATGTACGCCTGGGCTCTTGGAATAGTTCGTGTGCGGAATAGAGATTTACCAGCAACTTTGTTGTTTACCGAGACAGACATGTAGCATTCATCGGTTACGCTATTTACCCGGACAATATAATGACCACCTCCGAGTGCTTTTACAATGCCACCACCACCTGAAATTGAAACTTGCTGTTGCTCAGATCCGCCGCTGGTAGTAGAAATTGAAACTGGGTTATCCACGCCAATGTAAAGGACATTCATTTTATCCAATGCAATAGACGCAGCAGATTGCCCAACAGTGTATTCAATCGGCTTATTGTACGTTTGTTTTTTCCCATCCTGGTCTGTGAAGGTGACAACTACATTTATCGCATGTTTTCCGAGCGAACTGGCAGCAGTTAATTTGCGATGTGCTGCACCATCGGTTTCCAGTGGAACATTTGCTCCCTCAATCATAACGGTCGGAAGAGCTGCTTTACTGAATGCACCCACACCGGCAGTTATTTCCATTTCATCGCCAGGCATTACGTAGCTGGAATTAGTTTCAGCGAATGCAGCATAACTATCATATCTCACAACTACTTCGCCCACCTTGTTATGACAGTATTGAACTACTCTGTTTTCAGATGTCTTTACGTCCATCTGAAATTTGCTCAATATAGTAAGGGCAGCTACGGTAGGTACCATGTGGAAATAAGCTCCCTCCCAGGTTTTGCCAGCTCTGTTTCTACTTGCAGGCTTATCCAGGATGATAGGCAGCGAATTCTTGAACTCATCATTAATTGAAGGATCGATTTTCATCAGGACGTTATTCTTGTAATCACCAAGCATTTTCAAAAGGTTTTTTCCTTCACCTTTTTCGATCATGATGCGAGTAGCAACATCCAAATTGTCCTCCTTAAATCTCTTAGTAGGATCATTCGGATCACCGCCCGACTCAGTGAGTATTCTGTCCTTCAATTTTTGGATATAGTCATACACAGGTTTAGTTAACAACTGAACTTGTTGTGCTTTGGGATACCAAATTTGCGCTTTAGCAGCAGTGGTTGGATCGGCCAACTTATCTACCAAAGATTTCATAATTGTCGTTGTCGATTTATTTACAGTGACATTGGTAGTCTCCAAACTTTTATTTACCGTTTTGAAGGCATTGAGGATCTCCGACGATACATTGAGTGCTAACAGCGCCGTTAACACCAGGTACATCATATTGATCATCTTCTGCCGCGGCTCACGAGGTAAAGCCATAACGTATTTGGTTTTTTAGATTAGTAATGGTACAATTCAAATTTTGAAAAATCACGGATACGGATTTTTATAATCGAACCCAATAAGACCTTTTCAAATTATGCACGTCCCTGCATTGCGCTCAACATGTTGCCATAGATCTGGTTCAAACGACCCAGGTTATTAGCAAGCAATGCGATTTGGTCATGCGCTTTCTTAGCATCACCCACACTTCCTTCCATCGTTTGAGAAGCCTGTACCAGGTTACTGTAAAACTGGTTCATAGCTTTCAGGTGATTATTGGTATCCTGTAATTCTAATTCGTAAATCGTATTAAGTGTCGACAGATTTTTCGTTAACACCTGCACTTGCTCATGGAACCCTTTTGTTCCTTCAGCAGCAGCGTTCAGATGATGAATGCTACCTGCGGCACTAACATAAGCATCTTTCATTTGTGCTAATGCATGAGTAGCTTCCTTTGTTGATTGCGTGTAGTCACTGGTAGCAGCTACTGCTTCAGAGACATCACTAATTCTGTCAACAGTTGTTCCGAATTTTTTAAAGTTTTCGCTCAGGCGACCGAGATTAGCCGGAGTAATATCAGCTTCTTTAAGCATGTCTTCCAGCTTGGTTAAAGCAGGGTTTCCAGTGGCACCCGGTAATGTAAGCGGAGTTACTTCAAATTTTCCTGTACGGGCTCTTTCAACATCGGGATGCTCATTGATGTTAGGGA
>VBAU01000120.1:0-2751 GCA_005883855.1 Bacteroidota bacterium | reverse complement strand
CACGAGAAATGCCATTATCGAGAACACGCAAGTTTCGGACATCAGTCCGACCATAATGGCGATGTCAGCGCCCTGCCAGTGCAGGATTTTCATCATTGCGGCAAAGATTACGACTGCCGCAAAAAAGCTAAACAAGAAGTTGAGAGTTACCTGGCCTTTGTAGGTTTTGAAGAAAATCATAGTAGGGTCGATTTATAGGTTATTAAAAAATTCAGATCATGCGAAATATTCGACAAAAAAACTGTCGCAAATAACAACGCTTGCAAGGTCATAGTTATTATTTGCGACAGTCAATTATTTACGATGTCCCTTAGCCTGGGCGGCTGGCAGGTCAATCACACAACGGAATCCAATATATGATTTAGCAGTGTACTGGTATTCATAAGCACGAGTACCTGTTTGGAGGTAGTAACCAACGTCTTTCCAGCTTCCGCCGCGGATTACTTTACGCTTCATGCGAGGAGGAGGAAGTTGTAAGAGCCCTCATAGTATATAGAGGAGGTCCATTCAGCCACGTTTCCGGCCATGCAATACAGTCCGAAATCATTAGGCCAGTAGGCGTCGGCCCGAACTGTATAAAATCCACCATCTTCCGGGTAATTACCGCGACCAGGTTTAAAGTTGGCCAATAAACATCCTTTCTTGTTTCTCAAGTAGTAGTTACCCCAAGGGAACATTGACTCGGCGCGGCCGCCACGAGCGGCGTATTCCCATTGTGCCTCTGTCGGCAAACGGAAATCCGACTCCTGTGCCCTATGTTTTGATTCAAGAAATGCGTTCAAGTAGTGGGTTCTCCAGTTACAAAAAGCGTCAGCTTGTTTCCAGGTCACCCCCACAACCGGGTAATTCCCGTAAGCAGGATGTGAGAAATAACGCTGGGTCATTGGCTCGTTATAGGAATATGAAAAGTCTCTTATCCAAACCAAAGTGTCGGGATATGCTTTTACCGGAAATCTTTCGATAAAAGTGGAACGAGGTTTATTTGCATTTTCTCGTTTTGCAGCTTCCTTCAAATTGAAGCGCTCTACCTGGTAAACGATTTTTGAGGGATCAATTTCCTTCTTTCCAAATATCCTATCATCTGGAGCGAGTAAGATATCCGACTGGCCGAGCAATTCAATACTCTTTGGGTCACCCCATTTAAAGGTTTTCATTTTGGCCTGGTCAACATATTCGTTCCCCTCTTTGTCTGCTTTTACATACCCAATTTTTTTGGCTACAACTGAATCGCGTACCCAGTATACAAACTGGCGATACTCGTTATTGGTTATCTCCGTAGCGTCCATCCAGAAACCACTGATAGATACTGAACGATTACGTGCACTAAATGCATAAGCTATATCCTCGTCACTGGGACCCATATGAAAAGTTCCCTGTGGGATGTAAACCATTCCCGGAGGCTTTGGCAAAACATACCTGCTTCCAGGAGATACGCCATGCACCTGTCCATCATTGGGAAGTGCACCTCCACTTTTATTCTTTTTACCGAGAATGCCGCAGCTCGTTAGCAAAATAGCAGCTAGTAGAGCGGGGATAATGTAGTAATGGCTTTGCGCTTTCATACGAATGGGTATTGGACAAATATAAATTTTTGATTCGAACGTAGACACAAGGTTATAATTTATTTTTTTATAATCAAAGCTGTTTTACGAGGTAAAAATTCTAACGTTTTATTATGAATGTTATTGCACTGTCTATCAATTTTTATTCGCCTTGTTTATCAGCTCCAATAGTTGACTGGCCTCGGTTACCGGGTTTAAACAAGAGTATGCTCTGCAGAGATAAATTAGAGGCGGATTAGTGGGCGTCTTACCCACCAGCAGTGGTAATTCTACGTTTGGCTTTGACGGAGCCATAAACACCTTGTGGGGAATATATTGAGCCAACACCTGTTCGCCTAATGAGGAATTATTTTTTCCGACCACCGCAATTTCTTCCGTCCCACAAACCATTTCCATGAACAACATTGACCAAACCCCGAAGGATGTTGGATACTGAGTTATTACTCGAGCTAATGAAGTTATCATATTTTCAGCAATTATCTTCCACTCTGGAAAATTAAAAATTATCGAGAGGTGATAGACATTATAAGCCATCGTGGCGTTACCTGACGGGGTTGCTCCATCATAAATTTCTTTTTTCCGCAGGATCACGTCTTTTTGCCGCTTATCAGTAAAAAACAGGAAGCTTGTTTCCCTGTCCATGAAATTCTCAATCACATATTCAGTCAATTCCCTGGCCTTAAATAACCAATCTACATCGCCGGTAATTTCCTGCAAATTCAAGAGTGCTTGGACTACAAAGGCGTAGTCATCTAAGAATCCAAAGTTTTTTGGCTCATTATTTTTCCAGGTGTGATAAAGGAACTTGTCTTTCGCGTTTTGAAAATGCTCGAGTAAAAATTTCATGTTGACAATCGCCAACTGACGATATTGTTCCTCTCCGGTTGCGGCAAAAGCCTTGCTACAAGCGGTGTTCATCAGGGCATTCCAACCCAAAATAATTTTATCATCAAGGGCTGGTCGTATCCTTCTGTTTCTTTCTGAGAGCAGAATTGGTTTTCCTTTTTGAATGATATTCCTGAGTTTCTCAACTGGAATATTTTTTTCACCAGCAAATATTTCCAATCTCGTTTTGGTTCGAAGAATGTTTTTCCCCTTCGCGGAAGGAATTCCCTCGAACCAATTTCCTGCAACACTTATATCAAAGAACTCATTGAAAACTTCCGCGTCATCATTCAACAGGGTCTTC
>VBAU01000543.1 GCA_005883855.1 Bacteroidota bacterium | reverse complement strand
CGTGGGAATGCTGACCAGTCGTTCGCGTGAATAACCCACCGGGCGATCCTTTGCAAATTGAATTTGCCTGTACACGATGATCGTGCCAATGATCAATGTAACGGATATGGTAAATTGGATCACCACGAGGACTTTGCGGGGAATCGCTGCAAATCGTCCCGCTTTAAATGTTCCTTTTAAAACTTTAACTGGGTTGAATGACGACAAATAAAATGCTGGATAGCTGCCTGCGATCAACGCGGTGAAAAAAGTAAATCCAATACTCAACGACCAAAAGAAAGGATTAGTCCAGGGAATGGACATGTGTTTTCCGGCAATGTCGTTAAAGAACGAAAGAGATAGCTGCACCCACAACAATGACAAAGCAAACGCCAGCCCTGCAGTGAAGATTGATTCTGCGAAGAATTGCTCTATTAGCTGCCGGCGCAGAGAGCCGACAGTTTTGCGAATGCCCACTTCCTTTGCACGCTTTTCGCTGCGAGCGGTACTTAGATTCATAAAATTGATACACGCCAATAACAATACAAATGCACCAATGATTCCAAACATCCAGACATATTGAATAGCCCCGCCTACATTCACTCCATTCTTAAACTCTGAATACAAATGCCAATCACCCATAGGATGTAAGAACAACGCAGGTTTCTTTTTTTGAAGTTGTATGTTCACCCTCTTCAGCTTGGCGTCTTTGATCATTGTAGAGACCTTGCTGAAATCTGCATCATCATTTAGTTGCACAAACAGACTGGCGAAGTTTGGTCTCCACGGGTCTTCCATGGTTCGCAAACCCTCATCATTATGATAAAGAAAATCCCATGTACCAATAAAGTTCAAATCGGCAAATGTTGAGTTATGAGGAAAATCTTTGTAGATGCCTGTTACTTTTACAGGGGGCTTATCATCTATTTTAACTATTTTATTCAGCGGATCTTCATTTCCAAAGTATGCTTTGGCTGCAGACTCCGAAAGAAAGATTGACGCCGGATCATCAAGGCCATTCCAGTTGCCCACGACCATTCTTAAAGAGAACATTTCGGGGGCGCCTTTCTCAAAATAGCCACCCGTTTGTTTTAATTTCTTTTCATTATACGTCAGCATATGATCGTCCCATGCCACACATATCACTATCCGCTTAAAATCGCTGCCATAATTTTTACGCAGTTCGTCGGCCAAAGGATAAGGAACGCCTCTCCATGTCTGAACTTCACCATTATTGGTTACGTTCTGAATTACCTGTGCAATGCGATCATAATTCTTGAAATTTTTGTTGAATGAAACTTCATCATATATCCACAAGCCAATAAGCATTGCTACCGCCATACCAATCGACAAACCTGCGATGTTGATAAAAGAATGCATCTTTTATACAATCTTGCTAATCTTTTATTTTTTTATTCACGATTCACGATTAACCATTCACAACACTACTCCGTTCTCAAACTCTTCACAGGATTTTCAGTCGCTGCCTTAATCGATTGATAACTTATCGTACACAGAGTGATCAATATGATCGAAACACCTGCAATGAAAAAAACACCGGCGGTTATGTGTATGCGATATGCAAAGCCTTGCAGCCAGTTGTTCATCAGCCACCCTGATAGAGGAAAGGCAATGCACAGTGCGATTACCACGAGCGTCAAAAAATCTTTTGACAGCATGCTTGTGATATCGGTGACTGAAGCGCCGATAACTTTTCTTACGCCGATCTCCTTCCTTCTCTTTTGCGCAGAAAAAGCAGCCAGGCCAAATAGCCCCAAACACGAGATAATGATCGCAAGGCCCGCGAAATATTTTGAAAGTGTAGCGATCCTTGTTTCGGTATCGTATTGCTTTTGATAAGCTTCACTCAGGAAATTGAATGTGAACGGAAAAGCAGGGTTATATTTTTCATATAAATTCTGGATCGCTGCGATGGTTTGTTGCTGGTGACCGGCTTTTATTCTTACCATGATCTTATACCATGGATTTTTTGCCGGTGCCTGTAGTGAAAAGTATGCAGGCTTTACGGGCTCATGCAAAGATTCGAAATGAAAATCTTTAACAACTCCTATGATCTGTCTTGGGCGCTCACCGAACATGATCGTTTTCCCGACAGGATTCTTTAAATGCATGACTCCGACAGCAGATTCATTTAAAATGATCTTTGAATACTCGTCACCAAATGTTTCCGAAAAGTTCCTGCCGGATGCCATCGTCATGCCCATCGTCTCAATAAAATTATATCCTGTTCCAAAGCCTTCGAAATAGATGTCGGTATTGGGATCTTTTCCGTCCCACGAAAGAGAATAATTGCCGTAATTGCGACCTATCATATTATTGAATGTGAAACTGCCATTTACCACACCCGGAATTTTCTTCATCTCGGCGATAAATTGATCCTCCCTTCCCTGGATACTTCCATCCGAATCAAAGCGGACAACATTGTCTTTATTATAACCGGGATTGGTTGATTGTATAAAGTGTACCTGTTGGTAAATGATGATCACGGCAACGATCAAAACAGAAGACATAGTGAATTGAAAAACGACCAATCCTTTTCTCGAGAAAGCCTCTGCAAGGGAAGTATTCAACCTTCCTTTTAATACTGACAACGGGTTAAACTTCGACAGGTATAATGCGGGATAGCTGCCGGCCAGTATTCCTGACATCAGGGCAATGACAAAAAATGAACTCACGATCTTTGGATCAGGAGTTAACGAGATCTGTTTCCCTGTGAGTTGATTGAACTGGGGAAGTAAGAGCCATGCTATCAGTACGGCAAAAACCGTCGCCAGCAGGGTGAGCGTAATGGACTCCGACAGAAATTGAAAAACGAGTTGCTTCCGGTTGGCCCCCACCACTTTTTTTATTCCTACTTCTTTCATGCGTGTCGAAGCTTTTGCCGTGGAAAGATTCATAAAGTTGATACAGGCAATGACCAGGATAAAAATAGCGATCAGGGAAAACAATCTTACATAAACGATCTTACTGCCAACCTGTGAGCCGTGGTCAAAGGAATTGAGCAAGTAATTATCAGAAAATTTAGCGGCAAATAAACTTCGCGTGGTATCGTCATAGTTGGCGGTGATCACCCCTGCAATTTTTTTATTGAATGCCTTGATATCGGTTCCTTTCTTTAACAATACGAAATTGTGTGGACCTGTATTGCCCCATGTTTTTACCCAACTCTGTACACTGAAGTAATAATCAAATGATAAAACAAAATCAAATTGCTGCGTAGAGTGAGAAGGTGTTTTTTCAAAGATGCCTGATACAAAAAACGTTGTGTCGTGTTGAAAATCGATGGGTTTGCCAATGATATTTTCGGTTGTCCCAAAAAGTTTTTTTGCAAGCTCATCGGAGATCACAATAGAGCCATTGTCGGCAAGTACTTTATTTTTATCACCCTCCACCAGTTTGAAAGAGAAAATATTGAAATAGTCTTTTCCTGCATATTGTCCCCTGGCTTTTATATTTTTATCGCCCACGGAAAGAGTGTATTTCTGAAACCATTCAGGTGGCGCCAATGAAGCGGCGTATTGCACTTGCGGCATTTGGTTTTTTAATATCTCGCTTACAAGCCCCGATGACTCATCGGAAACTTTTATTTCACCATCTGCTTTCCTGTGTTCCATCACCTGGTAAAGCTGGCTGTCGCTTGCGAAGACCTTATCGTAACTCCGTTCATCGTTCACCCATAAAAATATAAGC
>VBAU01000119.1:14011-15077 GCA_005883855.1 Bacteroidota bacterium | reverse complement strand
GAGAAAGCATCCTGTCATTGACTATGGATTTGTCGGCGATGTGGACGCCATAAACGTTGCGTTGCTAACCAGCCTGCTGAGACAAAATTTTTCTGTTGTAGTTGCTTCTCTTACGCATGATCAACAAGGACAGCTACTGAATACTAATGCCGACACGATCGCCCAGGAAATTGCGAAAGCTATAAGCGCAGAATTTGATGTCAATTTGATCTATTCTTTTGAGAAAACAGGAGTACTGCTGGATACAAATGATGAAACGACAGTCATTCCAACACTCAGTTCTTCCCTATACCAACAATTGAAAGCAAAAGAAAAAATATTCGCCGGCATGATACCGAAACTGGATAATGCATTCACCGCATTGAATAGTGGAGTAAAAAGAGTGATCATCGGTAAAGCGGAAGAATTGAAGGAACTCATCAATGGGCAAACAGGAACAAATATTGTCAACAAGTAGTGAACAGGTATCCTTACTGAAGGCTGACGCTATTGCATTACTGAAACAGCTGATCAGTATTCCATCTTTTAGCAAGGAGGAAGATAACACGGCGGATCTTATTGAACAATTCCTGGAGAAGAAAGGTGTCAAAACCAGGGTTCACCTGAACAACATCTGGGCGAGCAACAAATTTTTCGATGATAACAAACCAACCATCCTTCTTAACTCTCACCATGATACTGTAAAGCCAAACAAAGGATACACACTTGATCCTTTTACGCCGATTGAAAAGGATGGCAAACTATTTGGCCTGGGAAGTAATGATGCCGGGGGGGCCCTGGTGTCGTTGATTGCTACATTTCTTTTTTATTATTCGAAATCAGACCTGAGATATAATTTGATATTAGCCACTACTGCTGAAGAGGAAATTTCGGGAAATGATGGCGTCGAGTCCTTGCTGCCGCATTTGGGTAAAATAGATTGTGCTATCGTGGGTGAGCCTACGGAAATGCAAATGGCTGTTGCAGAAAAAGGATTGATGGTACTTGATTGTGTGGCAGCGGGCAAAGCGGGTCATGCAGCAAGAGAAGAAGGAGACAATTCCATTTATAATGCTTTAAAGGATAT
>VBAU01000119.1:11720-13959 GCA_005883855.1 Bacteroidota bacterium | reverse complement strand
AGATGAGCGTGACCGTGATAGAAACAGAGAATAAAGCTCACAATGTAGTTCCCTCGCAATGCAAATTTGTAGTCGATACGAGAGTGAATGAACTGTACACGTTTGAAGAGATACTGGAGACCATCCGCGAAAATATGAAGAGTGACATCCGGCCGAGAAGTACAAGGCTTCGACCCTCTTCCATCGCACTGGATCACCCATTGGTAAAAGCGGGTTTGGCGTTAGGGAGAAGTTATTATGGCTCGCCGACTACATCCGATAAGGCGCTGATGTTTTTTCCGTCCTTGAAAATGGGACCGGGGGATTCCGCAAGAAGTCACATCGCAGATGAGTATATTTATATTGATGAAATTAAAGAGGGGATTGAGTTGTATATTCAACTTTTGGAGAGGGTTATTTTGTGACGAGTTGCTGGTTACCTCTGGTTACTACTATTCCGACGAGTTGAAAACCCCGCCCGAACGGCCAGCAGTTACCAGCAACCAATAACCACCCAGCTACAAGATGAAACTTTGGCAAAAAAATACTGAGTCACTGAAAGAAGTTGAGAAATTTACTGTAGGAAACGATCGTGAATTCGACTTGCAACTAGCTCCTTTTGATGTGTTAGGATCTATTGCTCATGCAATGATGCTGGCCGAAGTAAATCTTTTAACCAGGGAGGAAGCAGACCAGATCAGAAAGGAACTCAGAAATGTTTACTTGTCCATTCGCAATTCACAATTCACAATTGACAACGGCGTTGAAGACATTCACTCGCAAATTGAATTACTCCTGACACAGAAGCTTGGGGATGTCGGGAAAAAAATTCACACCGCAAGGAGCAGAAATGACCAGGTGTTGGTGGACATAAAACTTTTTCTCAGAGATGAAATCGAGAAACTAGTACAGGCCACTCAGGCTTTTTTTGAGCTCCTTCAATCGCAAAGCGAAAAATATAAACATTACCTGCTTCCTGGTTATACACATTTACAACTAGCAATGCCATCCTCTTTTGGGCTATGGTTTGGCGCTTACGCTGAAAGTCTCCTCGATGATTTAATCACATTGAAAGCTGCGTATGACGTTGTCAACAGAAATCCACTTGGTTCTGCGGCTGGTTATGGTTCTTCTTTTCCCATCAAAAGAGAGCTAACCAGTAAGCTACTTGGTTTTGATGATCTCAACGTTAATTCGGTATATGCTCAAATGAGCAGGGGCAAAACGGAAAGAATTGTAGCAATGGCTGTGACAAACTTGGCGGACACAATGAGCAAATTGTCAATGGATGCATGTTTGTACCTGAATCAAAATTTTAATTTTATCTCCTTTCCCGAAGAACTCACCACGGGCAGCAGCATCATGCCCCACAAAAAAAATCCCGATGTATTCGAATTGATCCGATCACATTGCAACCGCATCAAATCCCTGCCCAATGAGATCATGCTAATGACAACTAATCTTCCTTCCGGTTATCATCGCGATCTGCAATTATTAAAAGAGCATTTGTTTCCTACCTTTCAAACGCTGAGAGAATGTATGCAAATGGCTGGACTGATGCTGTCCAATGTTGAGGTAAAGAGAGACATCCTGGCCGATGAAAAGTACAAGTACCTTTTTACTGTTGACGAAGTAAACAAGCTGGTCATGCAGGGTGTTCCGTTCAGAGATGCCTATAAAATGGTAGGACAAAGCGTGGAAGATGGGTCTTTTACGGCGCCTCCGTTGAACGAGGCAGCAAAAGGTCATCACGAGGGTAGTATTGGCAATCTTTGCAATGAACAAATTAGAAACGGCATGCAAAAAGTTGTGGAGTCATTTCATTTTGAATCCGTACATGAGGCGCTTGAAAAGCTTTTAAACCTATAAGGTCGTAAAGACCTTACAGGTTTTCCTGGGGAAGATCGACCATTATTTCAATCATCGCTTACAACCCATATTTGTCTACCAAATAAATCAACGCAGCCATATTTACCGCACCAAGTTCGAGCTCCCTTTTATTCACGTTTTCGAAAACATCATTTCGGGCATGGTGATAATCAAAGTAGCGTTGCGAATCCGGGGCAAGTTCGGCAACCGCTGTTTGTAGTTCCCTATTGAGAGCACTAATATCAGCCCCGCCGCCACCGGGGGTTATGTCATACACACCGTAAGGATAAAGCAAGGGTATCCAACTTTTTGCTTTCCCAAGCTGCTCAGGTGTGCCTCCAAAAGTGAAAGTTCGGGGTGTAAATCCGCCACCATCACTTTCCAAAGCAAA
>VBAU01000119.1:0-11705 GCA_005883855.1 Bacteroidota bacterium | reverse complement strand
GGCTCCATATTTTGCTCCACCGCGCAAACCATTTTCCTCGTTAGCGAACAATACAAAACGAATGGTATGCCTCGGCCTGTATCCTGTAGCTTTTAATGCGCGAAGGACCTCGACTGTCTGTACAATACCCGCGCCGTCATCGTGAGCCCCTTCCGCCGGATCCCAGCTATCCAGGTGACCGCCGACTGTAATATATTGATCGGGAAATTCGGAACCCGTTAACTCTCCTATCACATTATGACCGATTGTATCCGGGAAAAATTTTCCACCAGTTCTCATATACACATCAACTTTTTGGTTGGAAAGTGTGGAACTCAGCCAATCAGCATCCTTCAACCCAATAGCGACTGCAGGGATTTTTGGCAAAGTAGTGTCATATCTCAACGAACCGGTGTGCGGGTTGTTATCTGTGCTCTCACTCATACTTCTCACAATAACTCCGCCCGCTCCATATTTTGCAGCCTGGCTGGCACCATCACTCCTGTACCTGACTGCATCACCATAAGCCTGAAATACTCCCACGAATCTCGGATTGAATTTGTAATTGTAAAACACAATTTTCCCTTTGACGGAATCTCTTTGCGCGTACAGATCATCGAAGGACTTTACTTCGACAACATTTGCGCTGATTCCTCTTGGCCCTGTCCCGATTGAATTGCCCAGTGCGAGCACATCCAATGTTTTTTCCTGGCTGTTCCCGCCCTTCACCTTAGCTTTAGCCTCATCCTTTCCTCCCCTTACCCAGTGAGGGACCATACATTCCTGGAGCCACGTTTTATCTGCGCCACTTTGTTTTAAAATTTTTAAGCCCCACTGCTCGGCCTTATAAAATTGCGGAGACGCGGTTAGACGCCCGCCGATATTTTTCGTTAAGTCACGAAGATTAACATAGGCTTCGCTGTGTAAAAGAATTTCATCTGCGATTCGACGGATCATCAGCGAATCGTCCTGGGCGAGAATATGAGTGCATATCAAGAAAGCAAGAAAGTTAAGGGCAAGTTTTCTCATATACTTCAATTTTGGACTAAGATAGCAAGGATGAAAAAGATACAAATGATATTTTGATAAGAGGAGAAAATCATTTTATGGTTTCAGCCCTTTCATTGCTTTTATCTTAGTTTTGTTGTCCTTTTAAAATATTGATATGAGAATTGGAATTGTTTGTTATCCTACGTTTGGAGGCAGTGGTGTTTTGGCTACAGAATTAGGTAAGGCATTGGCCCAAAAAAGT
This sequence comes from Bacteroidota bacterium, assembly GCA_005883855.1. GTDB lineage: Bacteria > Bacteroidota > Bacteroidia > Chitinophagales > Chitinophagaceae > VBAU01. The sequence goes on along the minus strand of VBAU01000119.1, from coordinate 10,474 downwards.
CACCAGGTACATTTTATCACCTATCAGCAGCCCGTACGATTAAATGGTTTTATACCGAATATATTTTATCACGAAGTGCAGGTGCCCCCTTATCCTTTATTTGATTACCCGCCGTATGAGACTGCATTGGCCAGCACAATGGTGGATGTAATCAGGAATAACAATTTGGATTTGCTTCATGTGCATTATGCTATTCCTCATGCATCGGCGGCATACGTGGCGAAGCAAATATTGAAGAAGGAAAATATACAAATACCTGTAGTAACGACGCTTCACGGAACGGACATTACACTGGTCGGCAGAGATAAAATGTATGCACCGGTTGTCGCCTTTTCGATTAATCAAAGCGATGCCATTACCGCAGTATCAAATAACCTTCGTGATGAAACATACAAGATCTTTAATATCGAAAAGGAGATAGAAGTTATTTTCAATTTTGTGGATGTACAACGTTTCATGCGAAAGCCAATTGACGCCTTTAGAAAGGTGATTGCACCCAATGGCGAAAGGATATTGCTACACGCCTCCAACTTCAGAAAAATAAAAAGAGTGCAGGATGTTGTACAGATATTTTACAATGTCAATAAAGAATTGCGCTCAAAACTTTTGTTTGTAGGTGATGGCCCGGAGCGACAAACAGCGGAAGAATTATGCCGAAAGCTGGGTGTCTGTGACCAGGTTCAGTTTGTTGGCAAGCAGGAACAGATAGAAGAAATTCTTGCAATTGCCGATTTGTTCTTACTTCCGTCCGAATACGAAAGTTTCGGCCTCGCGGCGCTCGAAGCCATGGCCGCCGGCGTTCCAGTGGTGTCTACCAACGTTGGCGGATTGAGTGAAATAATTATTCCGGGCGTCACGGGCTATATGAGCAATGTAAAGGACATAGAATCGATGACTAACCAGGCGTTAGAAATCCTCCGCAATGATGATGTGCTGAAAGCCTTTAAGATAAGAGCCGCGGATCATGCAAAGAAATACGACATCCATAAGATCGTGCCTTTATACGAAAGGCTGTATGAGAAATTCCTGAAGTGAAGGTGGTGAATAGTGAATGACGTGCTCCATATTCGTTACTTGTACTTTATCACTCATTACTCATCTTCTCCGCAGCCACGGTTCCGGATTCACGTTTTTACTTTCGATCATCAATATGAAATCAATTTGCCCCCCGGTTCCATCGTCGGACTGCCCAACGCGTCCAATCGATTGACCCGTTGAGACTGCACTGCCCTTGCTAACACCTACCCCGGTGAGATTGCTATAGGTTGTAAAATACTTGCCATGTCGTAACGTTACTGCCATGCCATCACCCATATTGTATACGCCGGCTACTTCGCCATCAAAAACAGCTTTCACGGGCATCCCTGCTGACGGAGTCGCAATAGTTATACCCGGGTTATCACCCTTTAATGATGTTCCTTCAACCTGGTATGGACCGAAATGAATACTAACGACGCCATTGTCTACTGGCCAGGGTAGCCTTCCCTTGTTGCTTGAAAAACTTGCATTTAGTTTTACATCCGACGCGTTCAAATCCAAATAACTCGGCGGAGCTTTCGATACGGTTTTGTTAGTGGCCGCTTTGTTTTCTGTAGGTGATGAGACAGTTGTTGTTTTTGACGTAGCCGCATTTCTTTTTGCCTCTTCTTTGGCCTTTTCAATTTCTCTTCTTACAATAGCGGCGAGTGCACTTTTAAGATCGCGGTCCCGCTTTTGCTTTGACGCTATTTCCTTTTTTACTTCTTTCTCTTTGGATTTTAGCTCCATCACCGCTACATCTTTTTCTTTTCTTTGGCCTTCGAGGACTTCCACCTGCTTGGCCTGGTTTTGCATGGCTAGCTTTTTCTCCTGCATCTGGCCCATTTGCATTTGCTTTCTCTTTGTTATTTGCTGTTGAGTCTCCTTGATGCTATTGACCTGTTGCTCCCTGTAAGAACGGTATGATTTCAAGTATGCAATCCTCTTTAAGGCGTCATTGAAATTGCTTGCTGAAAAAATGAAATTTAGAAAATCATAAGTGCTACGGTTCTTATAGGCATAGACAACGCTTCGTGCATATTGGGCTTTCAAAGTATCGAGCTGCCTTTGCATTCTGCTGATCTCAAGCGTGCTCTTGTAAATATCGTCGTTGAGAAAGCGTATTTCGCGATTTATATTATTGAGGTATTGTTCCTGCACCTCGATTTTTCTTTTCAAGACATTTAGTTGCCCCAGGGTGACGTGCCGCTGGCCCTTGATCTGGTTGTATGTCTTCTGAAGATTAGAAAGTTCCTGTTGAATTTCCTGTCGCTCCCTTTCCATTTGTGTCTTGTCATCCTGTGCATGGAGAAACCCAGCGCAAGAAAAAATAAACACAATTAAAGCAAATAATTTCTTCATGATTGCGATTTTAAATCGGTTAGCAAACGATCGGAAATTAGGGTTATAACGACCCTCTGCAAATAAAATTTTATCGTCCTAATTTGTTTTGTAATTTTTAGGAATTGAGAACGGAAATGTTAAGTCCTCATTAAAGTTATATTGCTTAAACTCGAGTCGAATGTCGAGTTTCTTTTTCTCCGCAAAAGTAATTTTACGGGTTTTGGAAAAATTGAGTCCACGCTTGTTTTCATAATCGCCGTAGCTAAGGTCCCCGGTTCTGTTGCGCAGCTCGTCCAGATCGTCCAGCTTGATCCTTTGTAACAGGTTATCTTCATTTACTGTGATGAGGTTTTTGAATAGTCTCCCAATACTGAGCAAAGAGATCGAGTTATCGAACTTCGCATATGACACAATATTGCTGTCAAGAAAAACAGCGTTGCCAATTACCAGATCCTGCAAGGTAGCAAGATCAACAGGCAAGGCGCTAACTTCTTGTAAATACTCGATGCTTCGTCGGGTGTAAAGTCTATTCTGCTTATCCAGAATTTTTACAGAGTCTTTAGTAATTAGCGCACGCAATCCCTCAATGCCAAAGATGGCATTTACCGATACCCAAATCGTGCTATCCTTATACATACGAAGAGTTGCATTCACATTGTATTTTTTGTCGTCGGCGTCTATGTAATCCACATTCAGTTTGGCAGAAAACGTTTGGAAGTTGATGTGATTATTCATCAGTGCGTGGTAGGTGTCATTAAGAAATCGAATGGAATCTGCCCTGGCACGATCCACCGTCGCCGTGCCTGTCGTGTCTTTGTGAATGATCGCTGTCTGAATTTTTTTCGTAGGCTTACAGGAAATAATTGCAACCAGAACAGTAGCTGAAAAAAATAAGATTCTCATCATAGATATTTTACTGTTTGCCGGTGTGGCCAAAGCCGCCACCGCTTCTCTCCGTTTCCTCCAATTCATCTGCGCGAAGCAGCAGCGCTCTTTCGACTTTTTGAATGACCATTTGTGCAATGCGATCGCCCGGCTGAATGACGTGTTGCTCCAGGGAAAGGTTGATCAAAATAATCTTAATTTCTCCGCGATAATCGGCATCGATCGTACCTGGCGTGTTCAAGCATGTTATCCCGTAATTGATAGCCAACCCACTCCTCGGCCTTATCTGGGCCTCGTATCCGTGCGGCAGTTCTATAAACAAACCAGTGGGAACTAAAATTCGTTCAAGAGAACTAATTGTCATCGGCTCGCTAAGGCTGGCCCTGATGTCCATTCCCGACGATCCTGCAGTCGCATAATCTGGCAAGGCATTGTTAGATCGATTTACGATCTTGATATGAATGGACGACATGCTGACAAAGATAGAAGACCTACGGTAATGATTAAATTCATTATTTTCTCTGCAACAATACCGTCGCATAAGCAGCCACTCCTTCTCCTCTTCCGATAAAACCCATTTTTTCTGTTGTGGTTGCCTTAATCGAAATATCCTTAGTGGAGATATCGAGGATGCCTGCAATCAGCTTTTGCATCTCGGGCACATGATTGCTGATCTTTGGCTCTTCCAGGCAGATCGTTGTATCGATGTTGATCACGGTAAATTCCTCCTGCTCGATCAGTTGGACGGTTTTTTTTAGCAGGATCTTGCTGTCAATATTCTTAAACTCCGGCGAAGTATTTGGAAAATGAATACCGATGTCACCAAGGGAAGCTGCACCTAATAATGCGTCGCAGATGGCGTGAAGCAAGACATCAGCGTCACTGTGACCGATTGCACCTTTATGATGATTAATCTTAACACCGCCAATCCACAATTCTCGTCCCTCAACCAGCTGATGGAAATCTATTCCAAATCCGATCCTGTATGACATGGTCTTTAGAAATATGAGATATTAAAAGAAAAACGTCCCGGTGTTTCAGGACGTTTCAAAATTAATTTAGGATTATTTACTCTCCGTTGTGTTATTATCACTTTGCCCACTAAGGTCAAACAATAATGTGAAACGAAGCGTATTTGATAGTGGGTTACGATTTACGCCGCTTCCTGAGGGTAACAAATAAGAAAAGTGCACAGTGAAAATGTTATACTTGACGCTCACACCCATGTTGAAAGCCGAACGGTTTCCTTTGTATTTATTTTCATAGAAATAACCTGCGCGAAATGCAAACTGGTTGTTGTACCAATACTCTCCTCCGACCGAAATCTGGTATTCCTGTAATTCTTCCTTGGCTCCCCCTGGCGCATCGGTGAATGAAGTGAACCAACTACTGACGACGCTTTGTGTGCGATATTTCGCAAGGCCGTTCGAATCACCTTCGGCCGGTGGTGTGGGCACCATCAACTTATTTATGTCGAGTCCAAATGAAACCTTGTTTTGGTCATCGATCACTTTCGTATAATTGGTTCCCAGGCCAAGGTTCGCAGGAATGAAATCTTTTTGGTCAGCATTATCTGTGTAGGCAATCTTGGAGCCGAGATTGGATGCGTTTACTCCAAAAGACCAGCCACTACCAACTTCGTTTTTACCGTCATAGTACCACGATATGTCACCGGCAACCGATGTACCTGGTTTATATGCGGACCCGCCGGAAGCAAAGTTCCCCGCAAGATTTGAGTAGATGTATTTCAATGTAACTCCAACTCCCATTTTGTCGGAAAGCTTTCGTGAGTAACCAAGGTCGAAACCATATTCTTTCGGCCTGAAAATGTTCAGGTCATTACCGAGGTTGTCAGTAAATTGGATATCGCCCAGGCTGAAATAGCGGATCGAGCCGGCAATTGCCTGGACATCATCAATTTTATAATAGCCGGAAAGACTCGCTAGAAACACATCGTTAAGACCTAAATCTCGCAGCCAAGGGGTATAAGTAGCACCCACTCCCCCCTTTGATTCGTTGAACGGTGTCTTTGCGTTATTCCAAAATAGCGTAAAGGGGTCGGGTGACGTGGCAACGCCGAGATCGCCCATTCCAGCGGAGCGGGCATCGGGTGAAATTCTTAAGAAAGGAACGGCCGTGGTAACAACATTTGAAATGTTGGTACTTTGTTGTTGGGCTTCGCAATGTAATATGAAAAAAATGAAAAGTAAGCTGGCAGCAATACACTTTAGAGCAGTCGGTCTCATTGCTAAGAATTTAATTATTGGTGTGCAAATATAAGCGGGCTTTTAATCAGTTGAAACTTAAAATATTGGATTTAGGAGAACAGCTAAAAAACCACCAATTTTTCAATCCGTTCTTTTTTCTTGCCTTCAGGGGTGATTACGGTAAGTCGGTATAAATAAACACCACGACCGAGCTTGTCACCATACTCATCACGCCCATCCCATTCAACCTCACAAGAACGATTTCCTGCGTCGTTTATTGTTTGTTTAATGGTCTTCACGACTTTCCCCGCCACGGTAAAAATTTGAACTTTGACGTGCAGGTTTTGCCCGGGACGATTGTGCTCGAACCAGAATTGGGTTTTCGTTGTAAATGGATTTGGATAATTGAGCACATGATTCAAAACGAGCTCTTCATTATTGGCCACGGTAAATTCGAGGATATATTCACTCGAATTATTGACGACGTCCCATGCCTTGATCTTTAGGGAATGTGTTCCGCTTGCCAATGTCGGCAACTGAAAATGCACAACACCCTTTTGATAACTATCCAACTCGCCTTCATAAAAATCGTTGAGCACAAAATATTGGCGATTGTCGTTATCTAGTGTGGCGACCAGGTCATGACCAATTCCAGTGCCGGCAATATTAATTCCGGAAGAATCGCTGAGCTTGACGATCAAAATTGGATTTTCATTGGTTACTCCACCATTTACAAATTTTTCGTCATTCAAAAAAGCTTTGATTACCGGTCCTTCATTATCGTTACTCGCGTTGTTTCCAATTCCGCCCACAATAAAATTTGAAAAAATTCCATTGCCATCGTTGCTTCCATTTTCTGCGTACAAGCTCAGTTTGCCATTACCATATTGATAATTGATATCTTTTGGCATTTTGAAAGTGAACACAAACCGTCCATTGACAACTGAGGCTTTACCCTTATACAAAACTGTATTCTGAGTCTGGAAACCTACAACCTGGCTCGTTGGATCATTTGCTAGCGTATTAATAGTTTGCAGAAACTCGGCAAAAGGTTTCCTTGCTGGTCCGCGACCTCACCCTCGATCACAACTTTTTCTGTTGCCCTGATCGTATCTGTTTGGGCAGCAGGGATGTCATTGACTTTGGTGGTTCGAATTTTCAGCGTTGGATAAGCCAGGGTCAACGCAGGGTCGCCAAGCAGCGTGAACTTGCGGTTATTGGCGATATCCCCGGAGGTTTGATAAGTGTAATTTTTTGCTACCTTGATAGATTCGCCCAGACTTCGATATGACCCGGTTGTGTCCGGTTGAAGTGCAAATTGCAAATAGTTATTATTAATGATCCGATTACTAAACGAAAAAACAACCCGCGTCGTGGTGAGTAAAGCAATGCCTCCTGTATTTGGCCTCAATAATATATTTTCTCCCAAAGAATTAACGACCGGATTGTCGTACGGGGCGAAGTCACAAGTCGCGGTGATAAATAACGGAAGCTTACTGGGGTTGTTCCAGCTGTTCACAATGTCCTGGTCAATGACTACTTCCTCGGCTAGTCTGTTTGATCCGCCATGTCCACTGTAATTCCAGATGAGCGTTCCATTGTACACCTGGTTGTTGATCGCCTGGTTCGCCTGCGGATAACGACTTCCACCTGCGCCACTTTCCTGTTTGAACGCATCAAGATAAACCTTAGTGATATCAAACACTGGTGCTGTTGCCTGCGACGTTGCAGTTAACAACTCCGCATCCTGAAGATGTAAATTAAAGTCTTCATCATCTGCAATGAATAATTGATTATTTCTCCAGGGGCCAAGACTTTCTTTTCTATAGTAAGCTTCCACCTTATCAACATAATTTTTTGCCTCGTCAATATTTTTCGCCGGAATTCTTCCAATCCCGACGTCAAGTTGATTGATAACAATACTGGAGTTAACATCTTCATTATCGTCCAAAAAGCCAAAGAAATCGTCCGAGGTGTAGCTCCCGAGTGGATCCAGTGAATTACTTGTTTCGTAGGCGGGGACAAAATTTGTATTGTTCCGTATTCGATCGCGGCGGTAATCAAAAGACGCGTCGCCGAAGAGCAAAAGATATTTGGGCTGATCGGCCGGGTTATTTTTTGATCGATCGTAAAACATTTTTACAAAATCACGAACTGCAGTCGGATCCGGAATGCCAGAAGAAAATTCGTTGTATACCTGATCGGTTGTCGCGATGGTGTAACGAAGATTGTTTCTTGTGCTATGAAACTCGGCCAACCTTTGAGCCTGCGCCAACAAGGATGGCGCAGTTACGATAATAAAATCGGTAACAGGTGATCCATGAAGGTCCTGGTTGGAAATTCTTCCAATGGAAGTTGGCTGGAGCAGATTTGACGAATTGAAAGCAATGTACTCTTTCAACCTCGAGCAACTATTTACAAATTTGCAATCACTTCCCTGGAGATTTGTACGCATTTGCACAGGACTCAGCGGGTCGGTCACATCCCAAACCTGGGTTGTTGAATTCGAGCCAGAGACCACAAACTCGCCAATATTGTTTCCCACACTGTTCCAGTCACGAAACATCACCTGGTCGCTTGCATTCATGGAAAGACTTCGTCGGCCAAATATCTCAAACCAATTTAACCATCCTTGGGAGTTGAAACTCCCGGGAACATAATGATAGTTGAGGGAAAAACTTGGTTGGGAAATGTTTGTGCTTGTGATGCTTTGTCTCTCCTCGGCCAGCCGGTCGTACTGACCGCCTGTAACGGGCGGGACCGCTATTTGTTGCAAAAGTTGACTGTTAACGGAAAGGTCAAATCGGCTCGCAACAGAAATCGACCTGGCAAGGCAATCAGTGAAGATGGCGACCGGGGAACTGATGTCGAGATTTGGAATATTGAATGAAAAATCTCTTGTCAGAGAATGACCAGGCATGTTGGAAAACTCTTCGCCAAACCATTCCTTTCCACTTGACAAAAAATTAACCGTGTCTAATTCATGAAACAGCCGGTCATCGAAACTGGTTACGGAGATGTTAGGAATTAAATTATTTTGGTCGATCGAAATTCGTTTTCCTGTTCCGCCAATTGACAGATAGTAGTATACTTTGTCGCTGTAAAGATTTTTTTTATGAGTGAACCTTTTATTGACGGAGTCCTTTAACCAAACGTCTGGCCCGCTGGAAAAAAAAAGGATATAATCGGCTCCGCTTAACACGCCGTCGCCCCCGTCGACCACCATGATGGCATTTTCCTCAAGATCGTCCAACCGGGGAGTGCTGTTTGCTTCGGGCAGCATCCCTCCTCCATTGCCAAACAACCGGATCGAGCCAGAATTCAGACCTGCAGTATTGATTCCAAGACTGGATAGGAAAGCGACATCGATTTTATAAACCCCGGCATCCTTGGCGGCAATTTTATACCAGGTTCCAGAAGCCAGGACTGAGGTGGATTTATAGGTACGTTGAGCCGGCACCAGGCCCGGAAATGCAGCCAATATCAAAAAAACAATCTTTTTCACACCAAGCCTGAAAATATTAAAGAAATAGGGAATTCACGGGTCAAAAAAGGTACTTGTCCCTACATGCCATCCTATAAACTGTATATATTCGCAATCGCGCTGGGAAAATTATTCTTCATTTGCAATATTTTAACCCCAGCCAGCGTTAAAAATATTCCAATTCACAGGTTTATGCAAAAAACTATGAAAGTGAAAAATCTATTAATCCTCGTATCCTGCCTTGCCATTCTTTCTTCTTGTAAAAATGGTGGGCTTTTCGGAAAAAAGAAATACGACAAATCAGAAGCTACTGGCTGGAACTACAATGATAAGAACATGGGTGGTTACCAGGTAGCAAAAACAAAAGAACAAGGCCTCGGCCCCGGACTCGTCTTTGTACAAGGCGGTACGTTTACAATGGGCCAGGTTGATGAAGACGTGATGGGCGATTGGAACAACGTTCCAAAACGTGTATCCGTTGCATCTTTTTACATGGATAGGACTGAAGTCGCCAATGTGCATTACCGGGAGTATTTATACTGGTTGAATAAAACGTTTGACCCAACTGCAGACCCCAACAATCAGAAGATCATTGACGGCGCTTTGCCCGACACATTGTGTTGGAGAAGCGAATTGAGCTATAATGAACCCTTGGTTGAATATTATTTCCGTCACCCAGGCTTTAATAATTACCCTGTTGTTGGAGTGACCTGGAGACAAGCGTCGGATTATTGTTTATGGCGCAGTGACCGTGTGAATGAGGGAATCCTAATTCAAAAAGGTTATATAGCTAAACAATCATTGCAAGGTGAGCAGCAAGAGAACAATTTCACAACTAGGTCTTATTTATTAGGTCTGTATCAGGCACAGCCGGGGAAATCGGCAACATCAAAAAAGAACCCTCTTAAAACTCCACAAGGTACTCCTCGTACCACGGTAAGTTTTGAAGATGGATTGTTACTCCCGGACTACAGGTTACCGAGCGAGTCCGAGTGGGAATATGCCGCTTATGGCTTGATTGATCAGAACCCGAGACCTTCAACCAAAGAAGGCAAAAGAGGTGAAGAGCTTGCCATGAATAAGCAGCTTTACCCCTGGTCTCAAAACGTATACGGCTTGCGCGACACTCGTCATGGAAGCTGGCAAGGTGCTTTTCTTGCAAACTTTAAGCGTGGATCCGGTGACGTAGCCGGTGTGGCAGGTGGTCTGAACGACCGCGCTTTTTATACTGCCGACGTAAAATCTTTTTATCCGAACTCATTTGGCTTATACAACATGGCCGGCAATGTGAGTGAGTGGGTGCGCGACGTTTATCGTCCATTGACAACCTTAGATCTCGCATCCGAGGATGAAACGAATCCTTTCCGAGGTAACAAATACCAAACATTATACAAAAATCAAAATGGTGAAGCTGAAATTGACAGCTTGGGCCATGTGAAAATGCGTGATGTTACAGATGCAGAAAGTAAAGACCGTCGTAATTACCAGCGCGGTAATGTCATCAACTTCCTGGATGGTGATAGCTTGTCTCAATCTT
>VBAU01000118.1:9018-16834 GCA_005883855.1 Bacteroidota bacterium | reverse complement strand
AACAAAAATGCACCACACATTTCCATCCGCTTCAGGGCTGTATTGACATCTTTTACATTGTAAGTGCCGGAGCTGTTCCCGAACTGGAGGTCTTTGTACATCAGTCTTTCCTCATCATGGCTTTCCATGTAAGTAACGAGATTGGGCTGTGTCCAGCCACGGACAGTATAAATACCGTATGAAAAATCCCATCTGTCGGTGTATCCCATTGAGGCCTGAGCATAGCTGTCATTCAGATTTCCCCACAATAACATTCCATAGTTCGAAAGTTCTGTCTCCTCCGTGTTGTCTGCAAAATGTTCCAGGATCGCGTAGCTACCTGGTGACTTCAGTTGAAGGGTGTCATAGTATCTCTTCCAAATAGCAATGCGGTTAGCGTCGTATGCACTCCACGTGGCCACGTTGCAATTGTTGCCATTGTTATCACATGTTTGGGTTTGGGTAAAACCCTTCGAAAGATCAAACCGAAATCCATCGATCTTATAATTCGTGAGCCAATGCTCGACAACCCGACTTACAAAATATCTTGTTGCAAGACTCTCATGGTTCATGTCGTATCCGACATTAAATGCGTGCTTGGGCACCGGGTTGAACCATGGATTATCCGGTGCTGGGCGACTGTTGGCTGCATCCCAATATAACTGGACCATCGGCGACAAGCCAAAGGAATGATTGAGGGCGATATCCATTACCACTGCGATACCCTTTTTGTGACATGAATCAATGAATCTTTGCAACGTCAGCTTGGGACCATAGTACTTGTCAGGAGCAAAATAGAAATCCGGGTTGTATCCCCAACTATTATTGCCTTCAAATTCGTTGAAAGGCATGATCTCAATTGCATTCACACCAAGAGCCTGTAAATAATTCAGCGTATCCTTTAAAGTGTTCCAATCGTGCGCCAGTAAAAAATCTCTAACCAAAAGTTCATAAATAACCAACTTCCGCTTGTCAGGTCTTGAGAAGTTCGCTACCTGCCAGCTGTATTGTGGAGCTGCGGTTTGAAGAACACTCACAATACCGGTTGTGGACCCGGGATATGGTTTAAGATTGGGATAAGTTGAAGAAGGAATATTTTGATCGTTGTTATTGTATGGATCGAGAATTTTTTCGGCATAAGGATCAGCGATTTTTAAATTGCCGTCAACCAAATACTGATAGGCATACTCTGTGCCGGGAGTTAGTCCTGTAATTCTAAGCCACCAGTAATTTCCATCTGGCGTTTTGTTCATTTGGTATTGCGTCTGTTCTACCCAGTTGCTTCCATTAAATTCACCAATCACGGTTACCCGATTCTTTGAGGGAGCAAACAGAACCAATGTGACGGCAGTGTTGTCTGCCTCGTAGTTAATTCCGTCTCTTACACCGGCCGGCAGGGGAGCAATCGTTATGCCTCCCGTCACAAAGAAGCGCAGCGTATCCGTTTTTGTAGTCGTTCCGTCATTTGCTTCGGCAACAATGACTGTGTTGCCTCCGGTTGTAAGGGTAGGACTACCTGAAATGGATGTTGCGTTGCTTGCTGTTTGAATGACTGTGCCGTTCAAATACAGCTTCATGGTGGAAGTCTTATTTGCGACGGCGGCCAGGTTGATATTATCGCCAACTGTTTTTGTTAAAGGTTCTGGTTGGGGTACATACAATGGTTGGAATAAAGGATCGGTGAAACGAACAGCTACTACCGTGTTGTCGTAAACGGGAACATACATATCACTGCCATCCGCGTTCGCAAGCTTTTTTGAACCATCCCCATTTCTAAAGAGAATCGCAATCTTTTGGATGTGTTCTGTCGCATCCGTGATTCCGAAATAGGCGCGCAATCCTCCGGTGATGGTGTATTGCCACTTACTATTGCCAAGAGATGAACACTGCGCCTGCGCGTAGACCGTATTGAAGTTTGGAAACTTCACATATTTCCAATCATTAGGAGCCGTGCTTTTGTTTGTAATGACACCAATATGAACATATACGTCATTGGTTGAGGCGTAGTTTAATAATCCCTGGTTCCCCTTGGTGGCGTCTACCGTGACTACCACGTTCGTTGCAGCATCATTTTCTACGGGAAATGGAGGTGTCCAACTTAATAATTGCGCTCGGGAAAACGAAACACCAAATGAAACAATAAGAAGGATTACAATCTTCTTCATAGCAAGCCGTTAATCGTTTCGGTCCCTCTCGGGGAAAACTCAATGGTTCGGCAAAAGGGAATGTAAGATAGCGATTACGTACTTATCACACAATTGCGAGTGTCGATTTATCGGCACGAAGCAAACTCCACCAGCTAAAAGGGGATTGCTTCGGACGCCTCGTTTCGCTTGGCGTCCTCGCAAGTCAATCGTTCGGATGTATCTGGTACTTGTTTATCAGAGCCAGTAATACACCATTGCTCCAGCCAAATCCATCCTGCCCTGGGTACTCCCCTCCCCCTGCATCGAGGTGCGTGTCAACAACATTGTACTTCTCCATAAGCTTGCCAGTCCTGGTAAAAACATCCGCATTTAGTTTCACCCAACGTTGAGCGATGTCTCGTGCCAACGTTTGCTGACCGCATCTGTCCAGCCCCCAAATAGTCATCCATTCCAATGGAGCCCATCCATTAGGTGCATCCCATTGTTGATTCGTATTTTTTTCAGTCGCGGTCACTCCTCCCGGTTGAAGCAGTTTCTTTTTTAGTGTTGAAACCGCCAGTGCACATTTTTGATTAAGCGAAGAAGTTTTCTTCATCATGCAAAACGGATACATACCCGCAGGGGTCGCTACCGGATTTTGTTTTAGTTTTTTGAAATTGTAATCCGTATAATAATTCAGTTGTTTATTCCAACAATATTTGTCAATAGCCGCTTCTCTTTTTGCTATTTTGTTCATCATTTGATTCGCACCCTTTTCATCACTCTGCATTTTTCTTCCCTTTGCGATCATTTGTTGAAGGTGGACCATTAGGGCGTTAAGGTCAACGGGAATAAAGTTGATCACTTCAATTGTTGTGATATTCTTTTGATCGGAGAACCACCTGTTACTGAAATCAATTCCGCTTTCCGCGCCTGCACGGAGATTGCGATACATCTCTTCCTTGTTTCTGCCTGAGCGTTCTGCCACGGCAACATCTTCTTTGAATCCTTCCGGTCTTGGTGTAGTCGCGTCATCCCAGTATCGATTCAATACAGTACCGTCTTTTAACTTCACAACGCGCCGATAAGCCTGGCCTGGTTTCAATTTTTCAGCGCCTTCCATCCAAAAACCATATTCTTTTTCCAGTGCCGGCAAATAAGTTTTGTAGACATCATCACCTTGTATCGTTGCGAGCAATTCCACCATCAAGGAAAAAAAAGGAGGTTGAGAGCGGCTTATGTAGTAGCTACGGTTACCGTTTGGAATATGTCCATATGTGTTGATTAGATAAGCAAAATTGTCTACGATATTTTGAATCATCGGCACTTCACCGCTTTCTTTCAGACCGAGCATCGTGAAATAGGAGTCCCAATAATACACTTCGCGAAATCTCCCCCCTGGTGCTATGTATGGATGCGGCAAACCGAGAAGGGAACTTCCATTCACAGGCGCATCTGGTTCACGCCGTAAAACATTCCAAAGGTTTTTGATGTGCATGACAACGTCCTTCTCCTGAGTAATATAATTTAATTGTGGTGTTTTCGGCAGATCAAAATTGGCATTTACAAATTCCTCGAGTTTAAAACCAGGATTTTTTTTCATCGCCACGTAATCCTTCACTATTTCCGTTGGATCCCTTTTCGGAACACAGTCAGGAAAGGTTTTACTGTCAGGAAACACAGCATGCATCTGCACATCAGTAAATAACCCGCCATATATTTCTGCAGGAGTTTTTACTTGTTGTTGTGCAGAAATGGTGAATGCCACAACAAGAGCAAGCAGCAGTGATACAAATTTTTTCATGAACCGAATATAAAGAGAAAAATGGGCAATAGGCAATGGCAATTGCAATGGGCGATAGGAAGTTTTCATCGATTGGCGTGGTCAGCTTTTCAGAGATTATCTTTTTGAATCAGGGTAGAAAGTTCGCCAGCTATGCCAGAATTCTTGTGAGGCTTGCAAAGGTTTGAGTGAGGCAGATGTATCAATTGCTTTACCATCGATGCGATAATGATAGTGAGTATCGGTTAGTGTGTCGTGGCTTAAATAAAATTGTGAGTTTTCACCTGGTCGTTCAAACGCAAAAAAACTTTTGTTATCATTCGCCAAAACGATCACGATTGGAGTGTTCTCGATTTTATCCTCGATGATCCTCCTTGCTTTTAAATCGTTCCAATCATATACCTTTTTGTTTTTGCCTGCTTTGACACCAATTACCCATGATTTATCTCTCCATGAAAGGCTGTCTGTTCCGGTCAGTTGATCTTTGCTTTTGCCTGTTTCAAAGTTTCCGGTTGTGTCAAACGATTTTATGTATGCCGAATCAGCTTGCATGATAAGGGTGTTGGGATGCAGAGCCACCCAATGTGCCAGCGAAGTTTGAGTGCTGAACATTTCGGGCAATTGCTGGCCTTTTAATTTTCCTGCAATCGCTTCGCCAGTAACCTGGCGCCACCAGCTTTTCGTGGTTACGTCTTCAAACATGGCGTTGAAATGATCCATTCCTACCAATCTGAATTTTTCATATTTCCCATTGACGATGGGTTCGTATACACGCCCCGTTCTGCACACCGTGCAATAAGTAACCATTACCGGTTTGCCGCCTATCGTGTCCTGCACCTGGTGATGAAATCCTAAGAATCGTATGGGATAGGCTTTTGCCTGGCCGTTCATTTCAACTCCCATCACGAGTCGCCCAGTGTCCACTTTGTTCTCTGCGGCACTTACAAGCAATAATTTTTTTGGCTGATAAAACATGTGATCGGCGGCCATTTTAAAATTGGAAACATAAAAGACAGCCAGCAACATAGCAATTGGTATGATAGGAACCCAATTTCTCTTCCACGTCGCATTCACAAGGCCGATAACCATGATCAACGCCAAAAAGACCCTGATCTTCCAACGCCAACGATAGAGAAAGTAAGCAAAGTCGATGCTGTTCATCTTTTGGCTCCCGGGCATGGGCATGATGAAATACACGTTTGCAATCTCAAACAACAATAATCCAACAACGGCGAGCCAAAAAAGTGTTTTCATATTACCTAAGATAAGTCATTACGAAAAACTAAAAAATTCCCCCGTCATAGAAACAGCGGAGGATTTTAGCACGATATGCCTTTAGATTTTGCGTAAGAAAATAACATCACTAATCTCTCCCTCCGTAGAAACGGAGGGAGATCATTAGTTTGTGTTATGAACGATCTTGAAAAATTTATTCTGCCCCATCTGTTGTCGCTCTTTGAATGGCAAAGTTTCCAACCTTCTTACCGCAGTCAAAACCGACTTCTATATCACTGCGGTAATGAATGGCGCCGTACAACCGCGAAAGCTTAGCTTCTTCTGCCATGCTGAGATAATCATTTGCTCTTGATGGAAGGAGGTGACCTAATATTGTCGCCGCTGCCGCACTGAAGGTTGAGTGCCCTGAGACATAAGAGGGAAAATTAGGTAAGCCTGTTAATGTCTTTATGCTCGGATCAACCTGCGAGGGCCGCGGGTTGAAATAAGCATACTTTGCATCCCAACATGCGATGGCAGCGTCCATCATCGCCAAATTCAACAATGCCAAATTTCTTGCCCAGCGCACTTCGCTAAAATTCTGTTTCAAAAAATCCTCTGCTGCGATATCATTCCAATGACCAGGAGGAGTAACAGTGGCTACTCCATCCGCCCAGAAATCGATCGCCTTCATTCTTTCCCGGGTTGGGTGTTCACTGTAATACTTTACCTCCGCAGTTTCATCCTGGAATTGTTTTGATGACGTAGATGGTGGAGGTCCGGGGCGAATCTGTGTAACCATCGTCAATGAATCAAACAAAAAAGTTTTTACTTTTCCAAACAATGGCAGCATCGGGGGACGATTCGGAGATTCCTGGCTGATCCACGGAGTCTCGCCTCTTGTGATACAGTCCTGTTCCATTTGGGACCAGATAGCCTGTGTTCCGACAGCCGCACCAGCCCTGTCTCCTCTTGCTCGCGTAATAAACTTTTGTGCCACCTGTTTGCCCAACGCCTCACCGGCATCCAAATCGCTGCGCACGTTAGCACCTGAGATTAAACGAGCGTGCTTGTGCTCTTCAGCTTTTAGTTGGATGAAGTCTTGGTCACCGGGGAATAATAATTTCATCATTTCTGTGGTCACACCTTCCACAACGGCATCTTCGGATGGATAAGATGGCAAATCAGATTTTGGGATCAGGACATTCAACGTAGCGTCGACCGCATAGGGTGCTGGTCGATTGTAGAGTTTTTTATAATACCACGCAGCCACTAAGGCATCGTACTGTGCAGCGGATACATAAGCATACGCTCGTGCAGCATACGGAGGATTTGCAAATGGAAATTGGGGATATGCCAAAGGATTATTTGCGTTCGGAACTGGATAAGTGCCCTCAGCATTTTGGTACGGTGGTAGATTGTGCTTGGCAACAAGCTGCCTCAGAATTTCATTCCAACGAAATACGGCTCCCGCACTCCAGTATTTAACGATATCTTTTTCTTCTTGTCTTAAGTTGGCCTGGAAACTTTTTATTTCACTGATCTGTGCAATATAATCTGGAGTATTTGTTGCTAGGGGAGTAGCAACTGCAAATTCAGCAGGCCCCGTCAGCAGTATTGGCTTCCACGCACCGGCGTTAACATCGTTACTGGCCGGAGATAATGCAGATACGTTGTCTGTTCTTCCTTCGATCGACTTCGAGCAACCAAATGGAAGAATGATGGTGCACGAAATTATCAGCGATATCAATAAAAATATTTTTTTCATGACAGCTCGTTTAAACTGATTATGATTTTGCTTTCTTACCAAAATAAAAGACATAGAATGCGGCGACGTTGAAAGCCGTCGATTGCCCAACGTTCCGGCCAGCGACCGTAAAATTGCACCCTCCGACGAATGACAGATGCGTAAAGCTTTTCAATGTATACTTAACATTGGTCCCGACCATGGTTGCATTCATTCGCAGGTTTGGATACAACTGGCCATTGTTTTTTGTAATATCGTAACCTCCAAGGGTAGTAAAGTTGGTTAGCAGCGCTTCGGCGATAAGATACTTTCCGCGATAACCCGTACGTAACTGGTACTGCATGGCATTCGGCATTTGCACTTCGTCAGTCATGTGCAGTTCCGTATCATAGTAGGAGTCTTTGTCGAGCTTCACATTACTCCGCCAGATGTAGGCGGCAGAGCCGGTCGCAGTAAATCTTCCACGGCGATAGTCCACCATACCCCTTGCCGTGAGATTGGTAGACCCCAAACCAATGGACATCGGTAAAAAATCGATCACATAATCTGACAATGGAGTTGATAAGCCGCCAATAGCAAAAAAGGACAAGTTGTTTTTGCCGAATGAAGTTTTGTAGGCTCTCCATTTTGCGACAATTGAAATATCCTGGAACCCCTTCAGTCCATGAAGAGTTCCCGCGCTGGCTTTGGTCCAGACATAAGGAACAGATGCCATGACGTTGAGATTATTTGTGATCCCATAGTTCGGCATGTACATCAACATTTGGGTGGAAACAGTACCAAGATTTGCATTATCTCTCTTGAATGTGCCTTCCCAGTATTGATTCCATGACGAGTAGTCATACGTGATGCCCTGGCAAAATTGTTTTTTATTCATCATGATCGCATCCATATCTGTTTGCGCAAGTGCAAGGCCAGGGCGCATCACACCTGTAATAAATAAAAAGATGAGCGATTTGTTCATTG
>VBAU01000118.1:6852-8932 GCA_005883855.1 Bacteroidota bacterium | reverse complement strand
AATGATTTTGTTGTTAAAGACGAATGTTTACCCCAGCGCTGATGAGGTAGTCAGCAAAAGCGGCATCCCCCTGTATGTGTTTTCCGGTATCCGCCGATTGTCTCTTATCAGCGTTGCTTTGTGTGCGGTTTCTCCACAACGCAACCGGAGCAGAAAGGTTCAAGCTAACTTTTTTCGTGACATACGTTATGGATGGTTCAGCCGAGATAACATAACCAGGTCTTCTGAAGCCGCGGCTCCCTCCAACCAAATCTGATGATGGCAGTCCTTCCATGCGAATACCACCGGAGAGCGTAAACCGATTGACCATTACAGCCGCACCTCCCCTGATCATGTAAAGATCAGGCACACTCATTACGTCCGTATTGTATTTTTTTGCGTTGGCCGATGCCGCGCTACCCCTTGCTGTGGACGTGCCGTTCACTTCTCTCGGATTCATCAGGTAGAAGCCATTGGCATATACACCAACTTTATGACTGAAATTGTAGAACCCATTTAATTCGCCTGTTATGCCTGTGCCCCCATCACCTGGCTGTATGGATTGGTCAACAGGACCAAGAACAGCGGAGTCGGCCTTCTTATAGAAATAATCCTGGTAATTGTAATTCCCTGTTGGCAACTTCAATCCCAATCCAAGCTGGACGTTTCCTTTGTGCGCCTTTAACGGATCAAACATCCATCTGTATGCTGCAAAACGCACGTCACCAATTCCAAAGGAACGGGTAGTGCGCCTGGCTTCTGGGTCTTTGCTGTTATTTCCGTAATGCTCATACTTGGACGAGCGCGAAAAATCCATGATGGGAACTGTGAAGCCAATCGACCACCTGGAATTAAGCGTCTTTGTAGCCGTGATATCAAATTCAAAAGAATGGTTGATCACGTTAGTAGCCGAATCAACGCGCTCTTGCTGCTCGATCGTACCTACAAAATGTTTGTATGATTTAAAATAGCGGGTATTAAAATTCAGATCCCACCCTCTGAAATCCGTTGGTCGACTGCAAACGCCCGCGGTGCCCTTTATGGCCACGCAGCCTTGCGAATAAGTTTTCTCAAAAACAGAAAAAGTGAAAATCGTTAGTATTATTAATAAGATTCGTTTCATAGCAGTTATTTTTGAAATACGTTAACTCATTTTTTTAAGCTTCAATCTTTGCACAATAAGTTCCCCCAACATTTTTCCGCATTTGCTTCCTTCTTCATTGTCGTGCCTGTAGTGAATACCTCCGTAGAGCCTTGACATGGCAGCTTCCTGCGCTGCGTCACGGAAAGATTTGATCTCGCGACTTTGAATTCCAAACTCGAGCGAAGATGTGTCGGTGAAACTGAGATTGTCTCCGAACCACTTTGTCATTACTTCAGCGGCAGCCGCGGAAATTGTTGCATGACCGCTGGTGTAAGAAGGAAAAGGCGGTGTCTGGATATAAGGACGCCATTCTTCGGTTACATATTTATTGATTGTTGTTTCAGGTCTGATCTCATTGCTGCGATACTTTTCATCCCAACATGAGATGAATGCATCAAACAACGCGATACTCGTCTCAGTATATGCGGCAACCGTAGTAGAAAAATCTGCTTTTGCTTTTTGTGCAGCAATTCCCACGATATTCATCCAGTGACCCGGAGGGGAGAATTTCTTAGTGGCAAACATTACATGTCCGCTTACATTAAGCTTGAATGGATTGTCATCCCAAAAATCAGCAATATGCTTTTGTTCATCAGTGAGGCTATCGCCTGTGTTCTTCACTTCCATCATCGCCTTCCAGTAGTTACTGTTTTTGTCTTTGACATCGAATTTCGCAGGAAGCGGCGGTTTGAACTCGGAACATGAATCCATCACCAGGCACCTGATCTCTTTCCAATGCGGCTCTATTGCCTGCGCATACATGGGAGGTGTAGGCACCCACCGACCTTCTTCGGTTGTGACAGTATATTTTTCCGCGCTTCTTGTTTGCGCATAATTGTCTTTTTTGCTCCACGCCATTACGGCCGCAACGACTGCATCAGAAAAACCAATCGTGTTTTTCAAAATAGATGAAGGCATACCCGTGCTATCCGCCATATTCTTCAATTCATCATAATA
>VBAU01000118.1:0-6792 GCA_005883855.1 Bacteroidota bacterium | reverse complement strand
AGATGAAAATCGATTTCTTTTCCGTTGCTCGTATCAGCCTTCGGCATGGCAGGTAAATCTTTCAACTGCCCCGTCAAACTGATGTAATTGTTGTCACCGGCGACCATACACTCATACGCTGCAATATTTGCATAAGCATAATTCCTGCTGCCGATCATGGGCGGAAAATTATTTTCCAGCACTACATCATTCAGCCGCTTTACGGTTTTGCTAAACAGAACGGGGTCGCTGAAGACTTTTTTGTAGTCGTGTGACTGTTGCTTACAAGAGATCATTAAAACGCCAACTAAGGCAATCAATAAATATGTTTTCATTGTTAGTTCGAATATGATTAAAAAGGAAAAAATTATTCCCCCAAATCGGGAGATAAGTGTTATTGGGATAGAAAAGTCATTAAGCGATCTCGGGCGGCTGTTCAGCGACAGGTAAGCTGACAGTTTTAAGGAATGAAACGCCAGTATGTGAGCGATTCTTGATTATATTTTGCAAAGCTTTCAGATCATAGTTTTGTTCCTGGGCATCGTATTCACCCAACAGCGTCTTCACAATGTTATTTAATGGAGAGTTGTTTTTCCCATTATGCTCCTGGTCGAGACCATTATTTGCCGTAAATAAAATATTGTCCGCAGTCTTGATGTTTTGCTTTTCTGTGTTGGGAAGACATTTTAAGATGAGTGTTCCGTCCTCGATCTTACGTTTGACATAAGTATACATCTTTCCGTTAAGTTCAATCTCACCATAGTGTCTTTCAAATTCTGATGAATTATTCTGATAGGGCATGTTAAGCGGAACCCGAATCTCTATGAGCTGCGACTCGTTGTAATCTTTTAGGTCAATGCGAGCCTCGAGTTGTTTGTCTGCTTTCTTTTGAAGGTAGTTGGTAACGAGCCGGTAACCGTACCAGTTAAATACGAGCAGACAGATCAATGATATGGCAGCAATCTTCCTCAAGCGTAGATAAGTCGCACAATTTAAGGAAATATTCCAAATTTCAGATTTTGAAATACATAAAAATAAATTACTCATATACGACTGACGGGAGGTTTAGTTTTTTCACCGACTTTTCTCTGACTACTTCACGGTCAATGAAGTTATTTTTAAGGGCTATTCGATGCCTTTTTATTTTTAGTTATCTTTGCCGAAGTAATTACTAAATTTTGATATTGACCTTCTCTAACTACTTCAACGCCTCAACAAATTTTCCTATGCGCTCGCAATCTTCGGGTTTGTAATCTTCTGGAATTTCCAAATATGCTCTTTTGCCAAGTCATGATGATGGCTTAATTTTTATAGATTGGGCGTGTAATGCTCGTTGGATGAAATATGAAGGCAACCACCCACCTTACCCCGATCTCTTATGTTCTTGCTGCTCCCCCGAAGCATTCTATTTCACAATAAAGGTCTTCTTGTCAACCCCAACGCCCTTTATCGTCAGGCTTTTCCATTGAGGCGGTAAAACCGACTTTACCTGGATAATTCCTTTGGGTGTGATATCGAGACCACCGAAACCCATTAATACCGATTGAAGAATGCCGCCGGCACCGGTTGAAAAATAGGGATTGGTGCCTCCCTTCGTCTCGGCCAACACCCTAAATGGC
The DNA here is from genome assembly GCA_005883855.1 of Bacteroidota bacterium. Taxonomy (GTDB): domain Bacteria; phylum Bacteroidota; class Bacteroidia; order Chitinophagales; family Chitinophagaceae; genus VBAU01. Next base: position 5,194 of record VBAU01000118.1, on the reverse strand, counting down.
GGATTTAAATTCGAAACATAAGCATCCTTGAACCAACGCCCGGCCTTTTCTTTATCACCGAGGCGGGCATAGAGCAACGTGAATATTGCCTGGGTCATGGCCGGTGTGCCTTCATCCGGAATTCGTGTTTCGTAATATTCAAGATCTTTCTTTACCTGTGCGGGATCAGTGATTTGCTTTAATGGATATGCCAGCAGGTTCACATCTGCCTGCTTTATTTTCTCACCATGATAAGCTGCGTGTTCGCTGGTAACTCCATTATCTAATTTCAGAATAGGAATATTGTTTGCGACATCAGCCCAATCAGGATTCGGAACGATACCCAAAATCTTCGCGGCTTCTGTTGCATCCTGAAGATTTGATTTGGCAGCCGCATTCGTAAAAGCATTGTTGTCGACATTCTCCGCCCACTCATCTGCCGCCACTACATTTTTTATTTCGTATTTACCAGGGCCATTCCTTTCTACGCGAGACGCCCAGAAATCTGCTGTGGCGGACAGGATCGGCCACCCTCTGTCGCGAAGCCAGTTTTTGTCCTGCGTTACACAATAATAGCTCCACGCAGCCATCGCTACATCGGCGGTGATGTGATGTTCAAAAGGACCGCTTAGTGCCCACACTGGTGTCTCCTCAACTCCTGTTTCTGCACTTTCCCACGGAAACATCGCCCCCTTAAATCCATTTGCAAATGCATTTTTGCGTGCAGCCTCCAATCTTTGATAGCGATATTCAACCATGCTTTTTGCAATTTCAGGATGCAATACAAGCACTGCAGGAAACATCCACAACTCGGCGTCCCAAAAAACGTGGCCATTGTAACCCAGCCCGCTTAATCCCATCGGTGATGGCGAGAGCGCTGTGCCCTCCCTGGTGAACGAATAGAGATGATACAACATGCTATGAATATCCTGCTGGCTTTGGTCATCACCTTCAATGGTTATGTCACTCTTCCATAAATTTTCCCATGCTTTCGTATGAAAATTGATCAAACGATCTCTTCCTTCCAACTTAGCATAGATCGTCAGACGTTCGGCCTCATTCAGCGGATCATCATGATGAGCCGAAGTGATGGAAGAACCCGCAATAGAAAAGCGGTATGTTTCACCTGCCTTGATCTTTCTGCTAAATTTCATCAGGTGCATGTTGTTGTCCCACATTTCATGAATCACCCGCGGCTCCTGGCCATGCGGTTCAGAAAATAAAAAAGTATTCGAAGCACACATGAGCAATTTACCCGTGGGGCTCTTTGCTGAAGAGGTCAGCAAACTGATTACCACATGCGGCCGGTCAATCTCATTGTAGTAATTCTGCACATCCTTTAATGCATCCGGCGCCTCCATTACGCTTGCGCTGGTAATATCGATATCCTTTTTAGCGGTGATGCTAACATCCATCAGGACGGTGAAAGGTAAATGGCGTAAGGAATAGTAGGTGTAGGAAACAGATGCCCTATCCGAATAATCAAAACGACAAGTGACGCTTGCATGAAGCATATCCAATTCCTGCTGAAAATTGGAGGCCGCTTTCGCGTCAATTCGCCTGCCATCGATCTCCAGGTACATATTTAACAGGTTGAAGCTGCGAAGGAAGTTGCTTACCCTTCCCCTTCCGTACAAATCATAAGCACCTGCCAGGACAACGTCCTTCACTTTGAAAGGTTCCGGGGAGGAAACGATGCCGATCATTCCATTAGCGACGGTGACGCCATAATAATTGGAGGGGTCGATTTTATCGGCCTTTATTTTCCAGGGATCTATTGATTGTGACGACGCATAAACAGGGGAAATAACTAAGATCAGAAAGGCTAAGATCAATTTCTTCATTATAGAGATTTTGGATCAGCTAATTTAAGTATTACGACTCTAACGAAATCATAACTATTTTGGGAATGATGTGCGATTGTGCCGCTACAATTTTTTGCTGAGAGGAAGACTTCCTTGAGTTGTTCGACTGGTAGCCCGCACATCCCCTCCCTTGGAGGGGCGGATGACATTTCGAACAAGAACTGGGCGAAAGGGGTGGGTCCACAGATGGAAAATTCGATCCGCTGCTCGAACTGTTATTGTTTGAAAATATTTAATTTCCCATGCTATAAGATTCGCCGATATGAAAAGAATGTTACTGTTGCTGTTTATTTTGATTATTCTCTGCCTGGTAGCCATTTACTTCTTTATTCCTGCCAATATTACAATATCCAATATTGCTCGTACAAACACGATCCAGAAGAATATCGCAGACTGCTTGCGTGACGGTAGTGCGTGGAAAAAATGGTGGCCCGGTTCTGCCTCCGATGAATCTGGCAATGACCGATTTGTTTATCAGAATTACCGTTTTTCGGTTGTACGGCCATTTACTGATGGAGCGGAGATACAAGTGAACAAAGGAGAAAAGAATTTTAGAAGCAGAATATTTATCGTACCGCACGGAACAGATTCATCATGGGTTGAGTGGCAAACTGCAGTTGTCTCTGGATATAGTCCATTTCAGCGCGTGGCATATTGGCTGGAGGCGAAGAGTATAAAAGATAAGATTCAACGTGTGCTAGACACCCTGGCGAACTTTGCATCCAACACCGCAAATATATATGGTTATCCAATCGTTCGAACCACATTCTCTGACACCATTCTTGCTGCAACAAAAATTTCAACGAACGCCTATCCAACAACTGATTTAATCTATAATGCGATTGATCAGCTCAAAACAAGAATCAAGGGCGTAGGGGCGCAGGAAAAAGATTTTCCGATGCTCAATGTTCGGCAGACAGACAGTGGCCATTTTGAAACTATGATTGCAATTTGTGTAAATAGAGAAATAGGTAACAATGGAAACATATTTGTCACCAGGATGGTGCCAATGAAGGACAGGTTCTTAAGAACAGAAGTCACCGGTGGTCCGGCTTCAATAAGAAACGCGCATGAAGCGATGACGAATTACATGCAGGATCATTTTCTATCTGCACCCGCCATATCGTTTGAAATTTTAGTTACCGACAGGCGAAAAGAAGCTGACACGTCAAAATGGAAAACAACGATTTTTCAGCCGAGCATGTGACCAAAGAATGCCGCAGCCAAAAAAAAGGCCGTACCTTCAATGCCCCAAACGAAGACCGCGGTGAAGTACGGACATTATATCATTCTGCTTATCCTTACCGGGTCTATTGCATGTAAAAAGTCCTTTCAAAATAACAGCTCGTCCGACAGCCGGGGAATCAATTTCAACTTGCTGATAAGAACAGTTGATAAGTACAGTAATGGTCAGTCCATCACGGACTATACCTATGACAACTATAAGCAGCTAATCACGGAAAGTTCGATAAGGAATTTTAATGATGGCTTACAATGGAAAGCGACCAACAACTTTTACAGAAATTCCCAGGGCCGATTCGATAGCGTGACCAGTGAATACAGTTATGGCACTGATCCAACGGGCTTGCAAAAGGTTTACTACCATTATGATGTCGCGGGAAAACTTTCTTATAATATTTTGTTCAGGAACATCAATGACCCAACGAGTAGCGTTGACAGTTGTGTCTATGCTTATTCGGCGGGCAGGGTGATAAACAGGATGGACTATACTTCCGCCCGCTCAACTATCCTGAACCATACGCTCACCCACGAGATCTTCTATAAATACGATAATTCAAATAACATCACTGGCATCACGTTTGTCAACTACGATTTCAGCGGCGGCGCGCCGGCGCATAAAGACACAGTTACACTTTCATACGCCTATGATGATAAAGAGAACCCTTACCAACACGATGCCTTCTATGCGTATTTTGTAGACTTCTCGCTGGATAGTTATGTTTCAAAGAATAATATCACGCAGATTTTTTACAACGGGGCAAGTACTTCCAATGACAAGGATGAGTTTACATTTCAATACAATGTTGCCAACAAACCGGAGAGAGTCTTAGTAAGATCATTCGGCAAGGGCACAACTCAGGCGGAGACATGGACAACAGATTATTATTACGACTGACTTAGCGTTGACGTTTCTGCTGAATCACCATCGCACTGTCATTGTTCCGCGCCAGTACATATGCCTCTCCATTTTTGCCAAGATCAATTTTGCGAATATGACGCACCTGGCCCTTGATCTGTAATCCATTCACCGTTTCGCAAGTAAAGTTCCCATGTCCTTTGTTTATCAGCACGGTTCCAAAATCGGCGTCATATCTTCCCATCTGGATATTGTTATCGTAGTAATTGCCGACGAGTAGAATATCAGGCAGGTTATCATTGTTTGCATTTACAACAACGGCGTCGCGGTAAGAAGTTAATTGTGCTTCCCACGGAAGAGACTTCGTAGCGAAGTGAAGCTGGCCATCATTGATGAGCACTGCATTGGCAAAATAGTCCGCCGTGAGCAATTGCGCATTCTTCAATTTATTTTTCTTAAATATTTTATCAATAGAAGCTTTTGCGAAATCACCCGCATACAAAAAATCTTTTTTAATCTCGGGGATCTGCTTTTGCAATTCGTCCTTGTTTGCAAACGGCAGTTCTTTCCCTTCAACGTAATAACTCACGACCTGTTCATTTTTCCCATTATCATCAAAATCGTTGTAGTATAGTCTTACCGGTTCCGTGCTCGAGGCTTTGAGACGGCTGTTCAAACCAAGATTGCCTGCGATGAGATCAACGTCGCCGTCATTATCAACGTCGACTGGTAACACAAAATTCCACCAGCCATTTTTGTCGGTGAGTCTGTGTTCAGTGAAATGACCTTTGTCGTTGATGAAAGCACAAATGCCTCCCCACTCGCAGCAAAGAACCAGGTCCTTATAGCCGTCTTTGTCTATATCAACCCAGGTTGCCTGGGTCACCATTCCAACCTGCTGTAACTCCTTTGCGTATTTCTCTGTTACGTCTACAAATTTTCCCGTGCCATCGTTTTGGAGCAAATAGGAATGTGGAGTTTTCCCATATTCCCATGGCACCGCGCGTCCACCAAGAAACAGGTCTATGAAGCCATCACCGTTAAAATCGTACGGCACCACGCACGAAAATGTGTAATACAGATTCTGAAACGCATTTTCCAACTTTTTAAAATGGGCGTTGCCATCATTCAGATATACCCGCGGCAGCAAGTGCTCATCATTCCCGTAATATTCGTTGCCACCACTTGCAATGACGAGGTCAACATTTCCGTCATTATTCACATCGGTCCACACAGCATCTACATCTTCATA
>VBAU01000117.1:330-9878 GCA_005883855.1 Bacteroidota bacterium | reverse complement strand
GAAAATATTTTCGGTAACCACAATGCCATCATCAACCACAAGTCCCGTTGCCAGCACGATTGCCAATAGGGTGAGCACATTGATCGAGAACCCGGAGATGTACATGATGAAAAATGCACCGATGAGCGAAACCGGAATATCAATGAGCGGCCTGAAAGCAATGGTCCATTCACGGAAGAAGAGAAAAATGATAAGTACCACCAACCCGATCGCTATTGCAAGAGTTTCCTTTACTTCACTCACAGCCTTGCGCACAAATTGGCTTCTGTCATATCCCACCATCATAGTCATATCGGCAGGCATATCCTTTTTTATTTGGTCAAGCCGCTTATACACTTCATCGGCGATGGCTATTTGGTTACTTCCGGGCTGAGCAACGACAGCAAGAAACACCGACGCGGCATTATTTTTTCTTGCAGATTGTTCTTCATTTTCCTGCCCAAGTTCAGCGTTACCTACATCTTTTAATCTCACCACACCGCTGCTGTCCTCTCGCAAGATCAGGTTGTTGAAATCTTCTTCGGTCGTTAGCTTACCGTAGGTTTTCACGATCAGCTGCGTTTCATTCCCGCGCACTTTTCCGCCCGGCAGTTCTACATTTTCTTTGCTGAGCGCATTTTGGATATCAAGAAATGTGAGGCGATAAGAGTTGAGTTTACCCGGGTCGATCCATAGCCGCATTGAGTAACGCTTTCCGAAAACACTCACCGAACTAACACCCGGAATGGTCTGTAAACGTTCCTGGATCACGTTCTCCGCAAAGTCCGTTAATTGCATCAGCCCCTTTTTTTCACTTTGCAGCGGAATGAATATGATGGGATCCGAATCGGCGTCAGCCTTGGTTACAATAGGAGGTGCGTCGATATCCTGCGGTAAATTTCCAACGGCCTGGGAAACTTTATCACGGACGTCATTAGCTGCCTCCTCGAGGTCAACACCCAATTCAAATTCCACGGTAATAGCGCTTGACCCCTGCTGACTTGACGAGGTGATATTTTTTACGCCCTGCACGCCGTTGATCGATTTCTCGAGCGGCTCTGTGATTTGCTCTTCGATGATATCTGCATTGGCTCCTACATAACTTGTACGGACATTGACGACCGCGGGGTCAATAGCAGGATATTCCCTTACGCCCAAAAAAGTATAGCCAATGACGCCGAAAACAATGATGATGATGGAGCAAACAATTGCCAACACGGGTCTTCGTAAGCTCAGCTCTGATAAATTCATACATTGAGTTGTGAGTGCTGAGTTGTGAGTGACCTTATCTGTCAATCATACTACTCAGCAGTTTAAATGTTTTTTGTTACCCCTTGCTAACTTTTGTCGATGATAGCTTGACGTCACTGCCGGGACGTAGAAACAACAAACCCGAGATGATCAATGTATCGCCCGGAAATAGCCCCGTCAGTACTTGCACATTGGCGGAATCCCTGACACCGGTGGTAATTTCCATGGGAAGCGCCTTGTTGCTTTTGAAAACAAATACTTGTTTTTTCCTTCCCTGCGGTACGACTGCACCATTGGGTATCATGATTGCGTTTGGATTATTTCCGAGGATCATCTGCACATTTGCAAACGTACCCGGTATCAATGCAGGGTCGTTATTTTTTACTAAGGCCCGAACCGTTAGACTTCTTGTCTGCTCGCCAATAGCTGTCTCTGTAGCCATAACCGCGGCGGAAAAGATTTTGTCAGAACCATTCAATTGAAAGCCCATTTCTTATTTGCGAACCATATTTCTCCGGAACACTGAACTGAAGTTTCAGTTTGTTTACTTCCGCAATGGTTGTGATAACCGTTAAAGGCGTGATAAATGCGCCGGGGCTTATGTTTTTCAAACCAAGCCTTCCGTTGAAAGGAGCCCGGATCTCTGTTTTCGTAATACTTACCCTGGTGATTTCAATATCTGCTTTAATATTATTTACATTTAGCAAACTCGCGTCATAATCGGCTTTACTGATACCTTGTATTTTTAGCAATTGAGAGGAACGCTCTTCATTTGTATTCGCAATCTCTAATTGTACCTGCAATTTCCTCAGTTGAGCCTGCAGATCGCCATCATAGATCTTAGCAAGCAATGCCCCTTTGTTTACAAATTTCCCTTCGGCAATATTGAGCTGGACAAGCCTGCCAGAGATCTCAGGATGTATTTCGGTGGTTTCATTTGCCAACAAGCTGCCGGACACTTCTATTTTTTCATTGATGAGCGTTGGCTTCACGATATAAAAGTCCACGGTCATTGGGGGCTGACTCATGCCTGCTGACGAACCACCCGCAGAGCGGGCAGAAGCGGTTTGAGTAGACGTCTTCTTATCAGTACTGCCACATGCAGCCAATCCAATACCAATAATTCCTGCCAGTACAAGGTTGAGGGGTTTAAATTTCACTAAGGTCAATTATGGTTAAGCAATAAAAATAATGACAATCAAGGTTTTTAGACGCCAAACCGCCGCGATTCTTTCACTCACAACATCCGAAACTTACAAACGGTTTTCAGACCGGATAGAAGGAGTTCAACATTTTGCGATTAGTGTCCTCTTTATTCGCTTTGATTTAAACAACAAGTCCTGTTTTTCTTTGTTGATGACTGTAACGTGACCCATTTTCCGCCCCGGCCTTGTATATTTTTTCCCATATAAATGTACGAAGGCGTTCTCCATCTGCATCACTTCTTCGAGGCCCTCATATTTCACTTGACCATCATATCCATCAGCACCCAGGATGTTGACCATGATGGACGGAAGAATCATGCCTGTATTGCCAAGGGGAAGGCCAAGCATAATTCTCCAAAGCATATCGAATTGTGAACTGTAATGCGCTTCTATTGTGTGATGACCGCTGTTATGTACCCGGGGCGCCGTTTCGTTCACATATACTTCCCCGGTTTTATCTGTAAACATTTCGATCGCAAAAATGCCCGGCGAGTTAAAGTGACGAACAACTGTTAATGCAATGGCTTCCATTTTCCATAGGGTGCCGTCTTTCAGATCAGCAGGACAAAGTTGGTAATCGAGCAAATTCAATGCGGGGTCGAATAGCGTTTCCACGGGCGGATAAAGGGCTGTATCTCCTTTCTCGTTGATGGCGACGATTTGCGCGATTTCCTTATGAATTTTGATAAGCTTTTCCAGCACCGACGGTTTATCAAAACCTCGCTCAACATCTTCGATGGTCTCCAGAATCTGCACTCCACGACCATCATAACCACCCTCGCCTAATTTGTGGACCGCGGGCAAAAAATTCTTTCGTGAATCAAGCTCCTGTAAATTTTGCGTGACGACGAACTCCGCGGTTGGAATTTCATGTTGCTGGTAATATTGCTTTTGGAGTATTTTATTCTTAATTATCTTTAAAACACCCGGCTTTGGAAAAGTTCTTACACCCTCTGCTTCGAGTTTTTCCAATGCTTCCACGTTCACGTTTTCAATTTCGACTGTAATGGCATCTAAATTTTTGCCGAAGGCGTACACTGCGTTAAAATCCCTGATATCTCCCTTCGTAAAATGGTGGCAAAGATGAGCGGCAGGGCATTCGCTGTCGTTTTCCATTGCAAAGGTTTCGACGGGGTAGTTGGCTGCGGCTTGTAGCAACATTCGCCCAAGTTGGCCACCACCCAGAATGCCAATTTTTTGCATGTCGCAAAGATAGCTGGGAGTTAGGAGGCGGCAGTTCCCACTCCTCAGTTTTTTCTAATTTTTGACGTTTCATTTTGACTCCCAACCTATCGGGAGAGTTTTGGCTTCACTTTACCTGACTTTCTTTTTAATTTTACCAAACGATGCGCCCGGATTATCCACATAAAATCTTTCCTGATTTCCGCAATCATTTCTTTCTGTTGATGGAAACGTTGGCCATGGACTCGACGGAAGCCGTGAGCTTCGAGCGGTGAGCTTGGAGCACCGAATTGGCCCAATTGTGTTGCTGGCGCTGAAGAGTGCGACGCAACAAAAGATGAAGATCGTAGTTGGTGCTGGCAACCAAAAAAAATAGAGAATAATCTATAAACCTAAACTCCTTAATGTATGTCGTCTACCGCGACCACCAAAGATAAATTGCCTGATCAGGCAGATTTTCTTCCCTTGTCAGGAACGGATCACATAGAATTTTACGTAGGCAACGCTAAGCAAACAGCACATTATTATGTAACTGCTTTCGGCTTCCAACCGCTAGCCTATGCAGGCCCCGAAACAGGTGTAAGAGACAAGGCAAGCTATGTGGTGAGACAAAACAAACTGACTTTTGTTTTAACAACTGCGATAAGGCCCGGAAACGCAATCGCAGATCACGTGTACAAACATGGTGATGGGGTTAAGGCGCTGGCCTTGCTTGTTGATGATGCCGCCAGCGCGTGGACTGAAACAACCAAGCGTGGAGCCGGAGGTCACATGGAACCAACCGTATTAAAAGATGAGGATGGCGAGGTAGTCCTTAGCGGCATTCAACTATATGGTGATACGGTACACCTGTTTGTTGAAAGAAAAAATTACAAGGGTGTGTTTATGCCGGGTTATGCAAAATGGGAAATTCCATTTCTTGAAAGTAAAGAAACAGGTTTGCAATATGTGGACCACTGCGTCGGCAATGTGGGATGGCATCAAATGAATCGTTGGGTGAAATTTTATGAGGACGTGATGGGCTTTAGAAACATCCTGACTTTCGACGATGAAGACATTTCCACGGAATATTCCGCGCTGATGAGCAAAGTGATGAGTAATGAAAATGGTTTTGTGAAGTTCCCAATTAATGAGCCTGCTGAAGGAAAGAGGAAAAGCCAGGTGGAGGAGTATCTTGAGTTTTACAACGGTGAGGGCGTGCAGCATATCGCAATGGCGACAAATGATATCGTAACGACAGTAAAAGATTTGATGAGCCGGGGAGTGGAATTCTTAAGGGTGCCTTCCACGTATTACGATGATCTGTTGGACCGGGTGGGACACATCGACGAAGACCTGGGACCGTTGCAGGAACTCGGGATATTGGTTGACAGAGATAATGAAGGTTACTTGTTGCAATTATTCAGCAAGCCGGTAGAGGATAGGCCGACATTATTTTTTGAAATCATACAACGCAAAGGAGCGAGAAGTTTTGGAAAGGGAAATTTCAAAGCCTTGTTCGAAGCTATCGAAAGGGAGCAAGCGCTGAGGGGAAATCTTTAGGAGAGTTACGACTCGTAACTCATAACTCTTAACGTGTAACCTGGGGGAGTTACGTGTTGCGGGTTACGACGATCCTTGCGAAAAAGTGAAGAAATTGTGAGTCTCGTAACTCATAACTCTTAACTCGTAACCTTAATTGATTTATCTTTACAAATCATTCATAATTTTCAATACTTAAGAGCATTCAATTGCGTTGTAATAGAGTAAATATTCCCGGATGAAAAACCTCTGTGCGCTCGTTCTTTTTGCTGGTTTCATGCTAACCGCTGCTGCCCAGAAGAACGGTACATCATTTTCCTCTACAGTCTCGACATCTTTTCTGGACTATCAAAGAACATTGCCCCGTCCTGCTGAGGCCCTTGCCCGCAAGGAGGATACTTTGCAAAAACAATTTGAGGCAAAGAAACTGGCATGGCCGGCAAAATACATTTATATCCGTTCGTTCAAATACGATAGCAAGATGGAAGTATGGGTGAAGAGTGATCTTAAAGAGCCATTCCAACTCTTCAAGACGTATAAAGTATGCGCACTCGCCGGATCACTTGGACCAAAGAGAATAGGAGGAGATTTCCAGGTGCCAGAAGGTTTCTATTACATTAATGAATTTAATCCCAAGAGCACTTATTATTTATCGCTTGGCATCAACTATCCGAATGCATCAGACAGAATCTTGAGTGATTCATTGGATCCCGGGGGAGATATTTACATTCACGGCAGCTGCGTAACGGTGGGCTGCATTCCCATTACCGATAATCAAATCGACGAATTATATATTCTTGCTGCGCATGCAAAGGATGCCGGGCAAGATTTTATTCCCGTGCATATTTTCCCTGTTCGATACAACGTAAAAAGGAGCATGGATTACCTGAACAATCTTGCCAAGGATGACCCGGAGCTCAAACAATTTGCCATTAAGTTGGAGGACGCCTTCGATTATTTTGAAAAATATCATCAGTTGCCTGTGGTAATGGTAAACGAAAAAGGTAATTATATAATTGATGGCATCGTGCGAAAGCCAATCGTTGACGAAAAAGAAAAGAAACCTGTGCACCAGTTCGTGGCTCATCGCATTCGCAACATCGTTGGTCTGAATGACGCTGTTTATCAATGGCCACAGTTTCCGGGAGGTGGCCAGGCATTCCTCGACTATCTGCAACAATTGGGAAAAGAGATGGTGGCCTATTTACCTGGTTCCATGAGGAAAGCATATGTGCAAGTTGAATTCGTCATCGATACCGACGGAATTCCGGTCAATTTTAAAGTGGTAAAAGGCGTGGATGATGAGTTTGACGACGAACTCATCACTCATCTGGAGAAAATGCCCAATTGGCAACCAGCCATGCTCAACGATAAACCAGCGGCCAAAAAAATGAAACAATCCATTGAAATTGCGGCGCAGTCTCCCGCGCCGTTGCCTTAGCGGGAATGGATTTTTATCAATCATTCATGTTTTCTTAATCTTTTCACTTGAAGGTTTATTTCATTAGTGGTTTAGGTGCGGACAAGCGAGTATTTAACAGGATCCAATTACCACGCGGTTATGAACCCGTTTATCTTGATTGGATAGACCCTCTGCCAAATGAAAAATTTTCTCATTACGCGAAACGTTTTTCACGATTGATCACACCAGTGGAAGATTTCATTCTTATTGGCCTTTCGTTTGGAGGCATGCTCGTGTCTGAACTGGGCAAGACCCTTGCCCCGAAAAAAATAATTATCATCTCAAGTGTTTCCTGTCACAACGAATTGCCCTGGTATTTTAAACTGGCTGGGAAATTGAATCTGCAAAAAATCATATCTCCTTCAATCTACAAGCAGGCTACGATCATAAACAGGTTTATGGGACCGGGGGATAAGGAAATGAAGAATATCGTTTATGACTACGTGCGAAGAACAAATCCGGAATTTATTCGCTGGTCCTTAAATGAAATATTGCATTGGGATCAAAACGAAAGACCGGCTGGCGTTATTCATATCCACGGTTCAAATGATCATTTGCTTCCCTGCCGCTATACGAATGCTGATTACATCGTGCAAAAGGGTGGGCATCTAATGGTGCTGAATCGGGCGCAAGATGTAAATAGAATATTGAAAGAGGTTCTCGATGGACACTAAACGACAAATGGCAAATTGCATTTCTGATTTCGGATTTCGCCATTCAAACTTCAAACTTCAAACTTCAAACTTCAAATCTCAAATCTCAAATTTCAAATCATTGCATCAGCATTTGTATGGTATCGGTAGTTTGCTGGCGCAGCAAGATAGTTTTTCCCTGGGTTAGCTTTTCAAATATTTCCCTGTTGTAATGGCGGATCGTCAATAATGTCAGGTTCTTCAGTACCTGCACGTCGAATATTTCGGAGACTTCGAAAGCAAGTTTTTCGATCTTTTCTACCCGGTCGTCCAGAACTGCGATAAAACTGATGGCCGTATTTTGAGTGAGGTTGGGTTTGATTTTTATCTTACCAAGTAGCTCATACAGTTTGGCGACATGGTGCTCCCCGACAAATGAAAAATCCTTAGAGCTCATTTCAATCATTGCCTGGTTTTCCTTCAGCACAATAATTGGCGGAAGGTGAGGTATGGTCTTGTTATGAATCACCGTTCCAGGCAATGTCGGATCTAAAAAACATTTTACATACAACGGGATATTTTTATTCTGCAGTGGCTTTATGGTTTTGGGATGGATCACCTGGGCGCCATAGTATGCCATTTCGATCACTTCATTGTAATTGAGTTCGGATATAGGTTGGGTTTCGGGGAATTGTTTTGGGTCTGAATTCATCACAGCACTTACGTCCTTCCAGATCGTTTGGCTTTCTGCATCTAGCATATTAGCAAAAACGGCAGCCGTATAGTCGCTTCCTTCTCTGCCGAGAGTAGTGCTCTCGTTTTCGTCGGTGGACCCAATAAATCCCTGCGTGAGAACAATGTTGTGCTCGGAAAGAAGCGGCATAACCGAATTTGAAACTATGGAGCTAGTGAATTCCCAGTGAATATTGGCGTCCCTGAAATTATCATCCGTTCTGATCACATCGCGCACATCAAGCCATTTGTTTGCTACTCCTGTTTCGTTCAGGTAACAACTTATGATGGTAGTGGACAGTAATTCGCCGGTGCAAACAACCTGGTCATAATAATAATCGTATTCTCTTTGCGGTTTGTCGTAAAGCAGCCACTCAGCCTCCGTAAAGAAATCTTTCAGTCGTTGTTCACATTCCAGGTAATGCGTGACGAGCAATTGTTTGGCCATGGTAAGATGTTGTTGCTTTACCAGGTCAAACAGCTGCAGAGCTTCTTGTTTTTTACCCTCATAAAAAGCGTTCACCACTTTTTCTAAGGCGTTCGTGGTTTTTCCCATTGCTGAAATGACCACCAAAATTTTTTCACTGGTAAATTCTTTGAGAATGCTGCCGAGTTTCGAGATTCGTTCTACATTATTTACAGAAGCGCCGCCGAACTTAAAAACCTTCATTCGATTCTTGATTTAAGGGGACGCAAAAATATTCAATATTAAACATTCATCTCTGAACACTTATTTTTGCCTGCCTGCGTTCCATCGTCCCGGAGGCCACCATGCAGGCTGTTCTTCATATAAATTCTTGCCATGAACGTAGTTAACCGACAAATACTCACGCTTGATGAGTTTACGATTCACCAGTTGAGGCAGTTCCCGCAGGCGACAGGGGAGCTCAGTGGTTTGTTGCGTGATATTGGTCTTGCCGCAAAAAGAATTAATGTGGAAGTGAACAAAGCCGGGCTTGTAGATATTTTGGGCGATGCCGGAGAAATAAATGTGCAGGGTGAAGATGTAAAAAAGCTCGATGTCTTTGCCAATAACCAGCTAACAGGCGTGCTGCATCATGGGATCAGTTGTGCCGGCATTGGCAGTGAAGAGCTCAGCGATTACATAGCTTTCGAAGATGAGGTTAGTCGGAATTCAAAATACGTTTGCCTGTTCGATCCTCTTGATGGCAGTGGCAATATTGATGTAAATGTGTCCATTGGTACCATTTTCGGTGTTTACAGAAGAGTTACGCCGCGGGGGAGCATTGCAACAAGGGAAGATTTTTTACAACCTGGCAGGGCCCAGGTAGCCGCCGGCTATATTGTGTATGGCTCGTCCACTATGTTAGTCTATGCGACACGAAGAAGTGTGAATGGCTTTACGCTCGATCCTTCCATCGGGGAATTTTGTCTAAGTCATCCAAATGTCCATTGCCCCGAGAATGGCAAAATATATTCGGTGAACCATGGAAATTTTTTGCACTATCAAGACAGTGTGAAAAGATATATTGAGAGTTGCCAGAAAAAAACAAAAGCGGATGGAGGACCTTACACGCAGAGGTATATTGGAAGCATGGTTGCTGACGTCCATCGCAATCTTAT
>VBAU01000117.1:0-293 GCA_005883855.1 Bacteroidota bacterium | reverse complement strand
AATCTTCATGTACCCGGGAACAGTTGACAAACCAAATGGAAAGCTCCGGTTGCAGTATGAGTGTAATCCTTTTGCGTTTATTACTGAAGTAGCCGGAGGAAAAGCAACAGATGGCAAACGGGCGATCCTGGATATTAAACCTGAAGAACTGCACCAGCGCACTCCCTTTTTTATCGGAAGTAAAAACATGATGGAGGAATTGGAAGGTTATTTGGGGTAGGAAGGCCGCGAAGCAGGAACTTAGGTTGCACGAACTTTTTTATTTTGCATAATAGTTTAAATCGTTTTAGGTT
>VBAU01000116.1:22823-25252 GCA_005883855.1 Bacteroidota bacterium | reverse complement strand
TGCGGAAGCGTCCACATAGCCGGGAGCACCCTTTTGAATCTTTGTATTGCGTGAACTGGCAAGCAATTGCGGCGACCACCCGATTTCCAGGTCAAGACCGACTGTTACAAACATGTCTGCATTGCTCAAGCCAATAATATAGCTCGGTTTGGGATCGACAAAGTGAGGGTTCTGGTAACCCGTCGCTATCGATGAAACTGAAACTTTGTTTCCTCCGACTATTTCGGTGATGCTTTTCAGGTCTGTAGTAGTAGTAACAACCTTTATAGTACCGGCCTGTACAAAGGGTGAGATACCAAAGCACGAGATCAGTAAGACCATCAACTTATTCGTCCTATTCATATTCATTAACTATTTGTTTTAAAAATTAATATTGGTGTGCTCCATGTGCACCAATCACAAAAATCCATCGCAGCCAGACCTGGTAAAAGCGTTTTTCAATATTATCATCGGTTGTCTTGCCTTCCAATTCAATTTTGGAAAACTCAGTGGCGTACCATCCCGCCGTTAGCGAGTAAGCCTGCTGAACAATCGTTTTATCATAAGGTTTTTGCGCATAATCATATCGTCCTGTTAAAAACCAGCGCTTGGCTAACTGGTATTGCAGAAAGGAATACAACCCAATTGAATTGACGGAAAAATTCTCTAAAAGGTTTGCATGACCATAATAAAATTCGCTCTGCCAGGTAACGGACTTGTACGTATTCATCTGAACAGGTTTCCACTTGTAGGTAAGATCAGCAGCAGCTATGCTCGTGGTTCTTGACGAATCATTCGGCCCCGTAATACCTGTTAGTCCCAATTCCAACGTCGAGTTATCATTAAGAGTAAAAAAATTCTTTAAGTGACCGAGGTAAATAAACCGGTTATTGTCTCCCCGAAAAAAAGTGGGCGATGGGGATTGGCCTGATGTAGTCTGGAAGACCAACTCCTGGTAAAATTTCTTGTTAGGAACCAACCAACTTAACGATAGCCCTTCATCATTCAATCCCTCATCGCCAAAATAATTTACGTATGCATTCGGCAGATCAATGAACGGGAGTGCATGGGGATGCGTCGGATTAATCCGTCCGACAGCTTCCCTGAATTTTCCAAGTTTTAGTTGAAGTTTGGCGGGTAGTGAAAGAGTTGTTAAATATCCTTCTTCTACCTCTACGCCATACTTTCCTGTTTCCGGATCTCGTGCAAATGAAAGAAAAAAATCTGCCCTCGCATACGGGTCAACAGTGGCTTGCAACGAAACTTCCGTTTCATTTAAGTAAGCATTAAAATTTCTTTTTCCTTTACTGATGTACGCGCCCTGGAAATCACCGATCACCCCAATGTCAGGGTTAAAGGAAAGCCCTGATCTGCCTTGCTGCGGCTGCTGCGCCGCCGGCTGATTAGCCCCTTGCATTTGCTGCTCAACTTGTTTCAACAACACGGAGTCTGCCGCAGTGCTGTCTGGTGGAACCTGGGCCAGGCAAGCTACACACGGCACTATTGCTGCTAACAAGGCGAAACTATAAAGAGTATTTTTCCATTTCATAATGTCCTTTTGAAACTCGTTGTGAAGGAGTCATGTCAAGATCGGAAATAGCAAATCGGCAAGAGTGCGAGATGTTGACGAGCATCTCATGAAAGAAATACGGGGGGACCTCTTTGAGATCTGAAAACTCTTATCGTAATCGGAACAGACAGAGTAAAGACCGAAATGAAGCATTGTTCGGGAATGGACGCAATAGATCCGGTTTCACAAACTGGATCCGCGAATGGCATTGAAAAATCATCGACACAATTGCAAGAATAACTTGTCACATTTGCACCGGGCGAATGCGCAGCTCGCTGGCAATTCTTAAAATGAAACCAATTATGAAGGTAAAGTCCGGCGCCAAGTTTTTGACTGAAAGTCAATAAAAGAATTATTGCAAAACACTTTAGTATAGGCTGATTTGACTTCATTGCCGGCGTAAAGGTAGAAGAAATTAAAACATTACATTAAATGTTTTACATCGCACCTTTGTGAACGATTACTTTTGGTCGGGGTATTGTAGAATTTTAACAGCTCAACTATCAATTGTATGAAATCGAAACAATCGGATATCCAAAAAGACGCCGAAGAGTTTCTCGATCCTTCACGAGCATGGCGACGGTTCTTTGCAGAGATGTGGGGAACTTTTTTATTAGTGCTGGTCGGTGCCGGTGCCGCCGTGGTCGCCAAGTTGAGCGGTGAGGTCACTCTTGCCATGCAGGTAGTAGCGCCAGGGATCATGGTGATGACCATTATTTACTTCATGGGGACGGTCAGTGGGGCGCACCTGAATCCGGCAGTTACTATTGCCTTTGCATTACGTTCTCATTTTCCATGGAAAAGAGTTCCGATGTACATAGTGGCACAGCTCAGCGGCGCAATTCTTGCCGCACTTTTTCTGAAAAGTATGTTTGGAGAT
>VBAU01000116.1:0-22783 GCA_005883855.1 Bacteroidota bacterium | reverse complement strand
GGAGACATTGGTGCAACAACGCCTAAATTAGGATTTACATCCTTTCAAGCGCTGGTGATCGAGGTCGTGATAACTACAGGGTTGATTAATACAATCCTGGGAACTGCATCGGGTGCAAGAAATATTGGCCACAATGCGGCCATTGCAATTGGTGGATACATCGCATTGGCCGGATTTTGGGCGGCTCCATTAACCGGGGCTTCGATGAACCCTGCCCGCTCCCTCGCTCCGGACATTGTGAGAGGTAATTTTGAAACAACGTGGATCTACATATGCGCTACCATTATTGGCGCGCTCATAGCTGTCGGCTTTGAATGGATATTAAAAGGCAAGCCGAGTAAACATGCCACCATGGAAGCGCAGGGTCTGTCATTCGATAAAGACGAAAATTGAAATTTTCCGTTGGCCACCTCAGCTTAAATTAAGTCGATGAAAGAAAATTCACATCTCGTGATGCATATATTGCTCGTTGATCATTTTCCACGTTTCTTTGGCGCCTAGGATTCCTAAGGATTTAAATTCCTTTCCTTCCATCTTATTGTAATAGGCAAAGAAATCTTCCAGTTCCCTGATTTTATGTTTCGAAAAATCTTCCAGTGCTACTTCCTTGTCTTTTTCCGCAGCCAATTTCGGCATTACAATAATTCTGTCGTTGCGTATCGTTTCATCGTCGGATGTTTGTTTGGCCTTGATGGCGCCGAGTATTTCACATTCAACAACACTACCGGGCAAAAAAGAATCTTCTGAAAAGATGATCACATCCAGGGGATCACCATCATCGCCTTTTGTATCGGGAATGAACCCAAAATCATATGGAAACGCAAGTCCTGACGGCAACAGTTTGTTTACTTTAAACCGATTCGTTTCAGCGTCAAATTTGTACTTGTATTTACTTCCTTTGGGTGTCTCAATTACAACGTCAACTGTTTGCATAATCCTGTTTATTCAATCGCTGTAAAAACTATGCCACCGAACCTTTGGACAGGAATAGCAATTTTTTTAGCGCCTTTCTTCTCTTTCGCCAGTTTCCGTTGACGATTCATAGCAGTTCATAGACATGAGCGAAGCATTGACCGACTTATCCCTAGCTTGGCGACGAATTAAATTCTACATATCAAAACATAAAATCATGCAATCGTTCAATTCATCGACACAAGCAAAGGAGAACATTCGACGTTCAAACCTTAGCGTTCTCAACATATTCAAACGCGACTATGAATATTATGGGGGTGTCCCGACGATAAATATTTATTTGTTGAGGTTACTATTCAGCTTAATGTTTCTTTTCGTTACTTATGATTCATGGAGCCACATCTTTAATCACCGTGGCCCATGGGATAATGCCAATGCCGCAGCCTGGTGTATGTGGGGATCATATTCCGTAATATCAATAATCGGCGTCATCCGTCCTTTGAAAATGTTGCCCATAGTTCTATTTGAGATCATCTACAAAGTTGCCTGGCTTGCTATTGTTGCTTATCCTTTATGGATGAGGAATGAACTTGCCGGATCTCCTGCTGAAGGTATGACGCGCGTTTTTGTGTGGGTGGTATTTCCCATCGTAGCGATGCCCTGGAGGTATTTCTTCAGAACGTATATTTTGGGGAAGAAAACGGCATGAAGGTGACAGCATCCTGCATCCTGCGTCCTTCGAACATCAACTCTTGTGCGAATCGTTGATCCATTTCTCGCATGCGAACGCCGATTTCATGGAACCATTTAAACCACAATACCCTCCAGCGCCGATTCCGTTGGAACCATTTAAACCGCAATGCCACGCCGCCAGTCATACCGTTGTCCAAATATATCAATGGACTGCCGGACACATATGCGTGAGTCCCCAGAAAAACTAATGGTATATTTGATGATACCAAAATGGACATGTTGAGTAGATTGGCGATTAATATCATACTGCTTGTGGGAATTCTCTCCTCAACAATTGTCGAAGGCCAGTGCCCTAAGGATAGCAACTACTATTCGATCACCTACACGGGGGGAAACACGAACTATGTGCAGGAGGCGGTCACCACGTCGCACAATGAAATAGTCGCCGTGCTTCAAAACCCGTCTAACTCCACCTTCGTCGCAAAATTCACTTCAAACGGCAATGTAATCTGGTCCAATGAATATAGTCCCGATTATCCCATGGTCTATTGGAATTCATTTCCATGGTATGAAAAAACAAAGATGGAAGGAATGATCATGGCGAAAGATTCTACCTACTACATTTATGGGTCAACCTACGAGCATGGGAGAGCAGTAAGTGGCGGAGAGGATCCGCCTTCGCACTGGGCGGGATTAATATTGCATTTAGATAAATATGGTTCAGTGATATCCGGACGATACATTGGCAACTGGCGAACCGATTACGCCATAAATGGCATGATGCAGCTCGGCAATGGTAATTTAATTGTGTATTTGAGGTCTCTTTTCTACCCATTTACGAGTAAACTGCTGTGCATAGATGACGCTAACGGCATTGTTTGGGCTACACCTCTTCAACCGAATACTCTGTATAGTGAAGTTGCTGAAGTGAAACCGGTGATAAAGGAATTAAGCAATGGAAATATTGTTGTGGCAAATGGCATGGTAAGGAATTTGGCTGACACGCTCTTTCAACCATGGCTGCCTCCGGTTATTTTCCCGCCGCCCCTGTATTACTTTAACCTGTTTCAGATTGATGGTAAAAGTGGGACGTTGGTATGGCAAAGAAGCTCTCAGTGCCCGCCATTGACCAACACGCACATCACGAAAAATTTTATTCCTCAGATCAAAGGTATTTCTGAATTGCCGGGAGGAAATATATCCTTCTTGGCTGACATGTACTTACCCATTGACGGTTTGATATACTACAATTCACAAGATTTCTCCAAGCGCGCCGTAAATTTTATTACTAATAGCGACGGGTATTTCATAAAACTTTATGCTTACCATCAAAAGGGTGGTTCCTGTAGTTTGCAAAATGTATGGCAGGCTGGAAACAAGCAAGTTTTATTGGTTAAGGACACAACCAACCAGCAGCGCATCATTTTTGAGATCGATGAAAACGGTCAAATAACCTCCAGCAAATCTTTTTCAAGTGCAATCAGCACTGAACTGTCCTCAGATTTTGGTTTGCAACAAAAAAGCAATGCCGGCTATTTTATTTTCCAGGGCGACCCTTATTCAACCAGTTTTCATTTAGATATTACTAACGCCAAAGGCAATGACAGCTGCATTCAAAGGCCGGTGGCAATGGTTAGCGAGGATCTGCCCTGGCCATGGTTCGTAGACAAGGTGCACTTTCCCACCATTCCTCCTGACGTGGATATGCGCTACTCACTATTCAATTTTTCCAGGAAATCTTATCCACTGTCTCAAAATACAATTTGCCAATATCAGTATACCTGTTGTACTGATTTCATTGACACGCTGCATGCACATAACGTTTCCATTTGCGAAAACGAAACCTATACGCTGCCTGATAACTCCAGGGTTAACACTACCGGTAGTTATTACACGAAGTACCATACAGAGAGAGGTTGCGACAGCGTTGTATATTTCAACGTCAAGGTGCTTAAATCGCCTTCTCATTTAACGGCTTCTCCCGATACTTGCCTGGAGTCGCCGGCGGGCGTCCAGTTAAAAGCTACCGGCGGTTATGATTCATATTCGTGGAATGGTCTGGTAATCCCCGACTCTGTATACACAGTTCATTCAGTCGGTACGTATTGGGTGACCGCTGAAAATATATGCGGTTCAAAAACAGATACCATTCACGTTTATGATCACTGCAAGTTTCCTATTTATTTTCCAACTGCATTTACGCCCAACGGTGATGGTGTCAATGACGTGTTGAGGGTTCCGCTCGCTAATAAAAATAAATTTCGCCGCTTAAGCATCTACAACCGATGGGGCCAGCTCGTATTTTATACTACGACGAGGGATGCGGGATGGGATGGAAAATTTAACGGTTTGGCACAAGCGACTGGAGTATATGTCTATTTCCTGGAAATGGAAACTTTGGCTGGAGAAAAGGTCAATCAAAAAGGAACGGTTGCATTAATTCGGTAGTGACTATTGAAAATTCCATAAACAGTAATGGTTATTATGTTCCAGGCAGCGGAGCTAATATTGAGCGCCTGTTGCCCGCCCGTCCCGTCAGGCGGGCGTCGCACTCTTGTACTGCACCAATCCGATAGCTATCGGCCTACTGAGCGAAGCCAAGTAGCACTAAAAATGCACGGCATCCCGACCATAGCGCCTAGATGCGTTCAGTATTTTGCAGGATAAACATCGCGAGCAAAATGATCGCGTGAAAGTGCAGTAACAAACGCCAAATTGGTAAAAGAGATCGTGAGGTCTGCGCACCATCTTGTTGTGAAAGACTAAATTTTTATTTTTAGAAATCCCATATCGACTTTCTTATCAATCGTTAAAATAAATTTTATGCGAGTTACCATATTTATTGCGTTTTGTCTCTTTTGTTTCAATTGCGGCACCACGAAAAATACCGGTAGCGAGTCAAACAAGTTAAACGGCACCTGGATCCCGCTTAAACAAGAGTTCGGCGGAACTTCACTGCCGGCAACAGCCTTCGCAACGGAAAAGCTCATCATTAGTGACAGCACATATACATTTTCCGCCGAGAGTGTCGATAAGGGCGTCCTAAAATACGACCATGATAAAATGGATATTTATAGCAAGGAAGGAGTGAATGCAGGAAAACATTTCACAGCCATTTATAAGTTCGTACCTGATTCTTCCACAAAAGGCGAGCAGCTGGCAATATGCTATAACTTGTCAGGCAATGGCTATCCGGAAACATTCGACACGAAGGGTAAACCAACACTTTTCCTGTCTGTCTATAGGAAAGAATAGTAAGTCGAATCGCTCTTAGTAAAAAGTTCCGCTACTATAAATACCTGTCGCGGCCGATGAATGCTCTTCGCAACAATGCAACTATGAGAGTAAAGATCGCAGATCCGATCACTGCCCAGACGACAGGGAAAGGCTTACCTTCAATAGAAATTTCGAAGATCTTTGGTAAACCTAATTTGCCCGCTAGCCATAAGCCAATATACGCACCGATAAAACCAACGACTATCGACACTAGGCATCCCCCCAAATCATAACCTGCCAATGATTGTCCAATTGCACCACATATTGCAGCGATCAGTAACAGAACTAAAAACCCTATGAGTGTCATAGTGTGAAATTTTACTAAAAGTAGACATTATTTTTAGTCCCCCGGCAAAGGACTACGAACCGGCCCGGGCATTAGAAATCACGGCTTAGGAAAGGCAAATTTTCACACGGAATAGCAACAAAAAAGTTTGCCCCGAACGATTGTGTTTGTGCGGGGCAAGGTCATAGAACTAATGTTTCACTTCTGTTTTTTCTTTCGGCTTTAGTGCTTCCGGTTTGGAGGTTTTCTCCGTAGTAACATGCTTCTTCCCTTCGGCAGTTTCATGTTTGGATTTGGTGCCGTGAGAAACCTTATGATGAGGGTGAGTTACATTGTGCACCTTATCTGTAGGTGTTGTAACGGGCTTTGTTTTTGTCTCCTGTGCATTGATAGCAAAAACGGCTATGAAAATAAACGCAGCAGACATCAAGACTTTTTTCATAATTGACTTTTTATACAGATATAAAGAAGGAATTATGCCAGAGGCATTTTAAACAACGGAGAAGATGTTAACCGCCGGTTAATGGGCGACTATCAAGGTTTACGCTCCTTGCCCGAAATCGAAGCTAAAAGAAGCGAGAAAGCAAAAAGGCGGGTTCAATTGATGTTTTCAATAACGCCTGCAATCCCCTGGCCTCCGCCAACACAGGCTGTTACCATTCCATATTTTTTATTTAGACGCTTCATGTCGTTCAATATTTGAATGGTGAGTTTGCAACCTGTACATCCCAACGGATGCCCCAGCGCAATAGCGCCACCATTGGTATTTACAACGTCGGGATTCAATCCTGCTTCGCGAATCACAGCAAGCGCTTGTGATGCAAAAGCTTCATTTAATTCGACCAGGTCAATTTGTGAAAGACTCATGCCGGCTTGTTTCAAAACTTTTGGAATCGCTGCAACCGGGCCGATGCCCATGATCCGCGGATGCACGCCCGCAGACGCACACGCCACTAAACGTCCAATTGGTTTTAAGCCCAATTCATTCATCATTTTTTCACCCATTACAATTACGAATGCTGCCCCATCTGAAGTTTGCGAAGAGTTACCCGCAGTAACACAACCATTGGCAGCAAATGCGGGCTTCAATTTCGCCAATACCTCTAATGATGTGTCTGCGCGTGGACCTTCATCGACCTCCACAACATAATTTCTTTTTTGCTTTTTTCCCTTTTCATCAAGATAGACTTCTTCAATGTTGATAGGAAAAATTCCAGATTTGAAGTATCCGTTCTTAATCGCATTTATCGCCTTTTGATGCGAATGAAAAGAAANNNGAGTTACATTATACTCCTTAGCCACAGCCTCGGCCGTAAGGCCCATGCTTAAATAATAATCCGGCTCCTCTTTCGCGATAGAATAGGCTGGCACCGGCTTCCAACCAGCTGTAGGCACAAGGCTCATGCTCTCCGTACCTCCCGCGACAATACAATCAGCCAGACCCATCCTTATTTTTGCAGTGGCTATGGAAATGGTTTCAAGCCCACTTGCGCAATACCTGTTCACCGTCATGCCTGGAATGTCAAACCCCAAAGCTCTTGCGGCAATGATGCGGCCCACTTGTAAACCTTGCTCGGCTTCAGGCACGGCATTTCCGACGATTACATCATCCACGCGTTTTGCTTCCAATTGCGGCACTGAGGCCATCAGGCCTTGGATGACATCAACCGCGAGATCATCCGGTCGATAAAAGCGGAATCCACCGCGTTTTGCTTTACCCACCGCAGTTCTGAATCCGGCTACAATGTAGGCTTCCTGCATATTTACTTTCTTGAATTTAGGCAACCAGCTTTGCCAATACTCAACCTGCAGACACACTTCTACTGGCCACTTGTTGCAAAGTTAGCCAATAAAATTTCTCGCGCAGTGAGCGCCGCCTGCGACTAAAGTTTGAAATTCGTTAACACTTCTGTTGGGATCAACATTTTCATCATGTCCATCTGTTGTGGCTCGTATCCCACAAACATCCATTGCGTTCGAGGATTATCTTTTATGGCGAACATGATCTTCCTGGTGTCGATGGCCAGGCGGTTATCTTCGGCAATGTATTTCACGTTTTGAGCGCCCATTGCTGTCTTCACTCGTTCTTCAATTTCCGAAACTTTGTCTTTTTCTTTTAACACGGAAGTGTCCTTGAATCGCAGACTCATCCCCAGGTAATAGTCCACTTGTTTATATTCAGCGCCTTTAAAGTTGAATGACTTACTGATCCCGGTGACGAACATGCTATCCATTGAAATCGTCATTTGGGGATTGTCGAAAATCGATTTGAACAATTCGATCATTTCTGCCTTAGGAACAATTTCAAAGAGTTTGGGATGAATATAAGTCATCAATTTTTCGAAATTCAATTGCTTGTTCGCAGCAAGATATTCATCCAGCCTTCGCTGAAGGGAGGTATCGCGTTGTGCCAGGGACGACAAAGACGTTAAGGCGATAAAAAGCAGTAGTGGGAATTTTTTCAGACAAGCTATTTTTTGGAAGGTAGTGATTAACCGGATTCCCAAGACAATTCTTCGCACTATCTTCGCAGCTTGTATGTACAGATTTTTTCGCAGCATTTTTTTTCTGTTCCCTCCTGAATGGACGCATCATTTCTCCATGAACTGTCTTAAAGTTGCATGTTCGATTCCTCCAATAAGAAATTTGCTCGCTTATTATTTCACGCCTCGCGACTCACGACTTACGACTTATTTCCTGGGCCTCAAACTGAAAACTCCCATTGGCCTTGGTGCAGGATTTGACAAGAACGCCATCTATTTAAGAGAACTGGAAGCACTTGGATTTAGTTTCGTTGAAATTGGAACCGTGACTCCATTGCCACAAGAAGGAAATCCTAAGCCCAGGCTATTCCGTTTACCGAAAGATAAGGCCCTGATCAATCGCATGGGATTTAATAACGACGGAGTGAAAGTTGTTGCTGAACGGTTGAAGAAGTGGAGAAAAAGGCAATCTTACTCACGGCTCACGACTGACGACTCACGGCTCATCGTCGGCGGCAACATCGGAAGAAATAAAACCACTCCAAATGAAGATGCATGGAAAGACTATGCCATTTGCTTTAACGACCTTCATCCTTATGTGGACTATTTTGTAGTGAACGTCAGCAGCCCCAATACGCCGGGCCTTCGAGAACTGCAGGGCAAGGCATCGCTTCGAAGGATCTTGCTGCATCTACAAATGATCAATAATGGTAAGGCTGTGTCGAAACCGATTCTTATAAAAATTGCACCGGACCTTGCAGAACAGCAAATCGATGATGTAATTGATATTGCAATGGAAATAAAATTGGACGGCATCGTAGCCACCAACACTACTATTCGTCGTGACAATCTGTCGAAGGAATTGGGCATTGGCAACCAGGAATCGGGTGGGCTTAGTGGTTTGCCTTTGAAAAATAGATCGACCGACATTGTTAGATACATTTCCGAAAAAACAGACAAAGAACTTTCTGTAATCGCCAGCGGTGGAGTTTTCACCGGTGCGGACGCAAGAGAAAAATTTGACGCTGGTGCTTCCCTGGTACAAGTTTGGACCGGCTTCATTTATGAAGGGCCGTCCGTCGTCAAGCGTATTGGCAGGTATCTTTCGAAAATGACCAATCAATAATTATTAATTAATAATTTCAGTGGATGCAGTACCTCTTTACCAGCGAAAGTATAATCAGTTTTATCATTCTGGTCATTTTAGAAATTGTATTGGGAATTGATAACGTCATCTTTGTTAGCATTATCATTAGCCAGCTGGAAGAAAAAAATGAGCGTAAGGCGCGGCGCTGGTGGATGGTCACAGGCATTATGATCAGAAGTGGCCTGCTTATGGGTCTGGGATGGTTGCTTTCACGAAAAGGAAAATTTGTTATCCCCGAAAGCTGGTTCGGAAAAGGATTTGACCTGGCAAGCATTGTGATGCTCGCAGGGGGAATTTTTTTGATTTACAAATCCGTTCGCGAAATACATAAGAAACTGGAAGGTGAAGATCCAAATCCCAGTGGTGAAAAGAGAAAACAATTATCGCTTGCTCAAGGCGTTGCACAAATCATACTCATTGATACCGTGTTCTCATTCGACAGTGTTATTACGGCCGGCGGCACTGCAAAGCATGTTGAGATCATGATCGCCGCGGTTGTTATTGCCATGATCATTATGTTTCTCTTCAGCCCAACAATCTCCGCGTTCATTCATAAACACCCAACATTGAAAATGCTGGCGCTCTCATTCCTGGTCATGATCGGTCTTAGTCTCATCATCGAAGGATGGAATTCAGAACAGGCTGAGCTACTACACCTGAAAAATTATATTTATTTCGGCATGGCATTTTCCTTTGGTGTCGAGATGCTGAATATGGTGATGCGAAAAAGGATAGCGAAAAAGAAAATAGTAGAACTTAATGAACCGCAGCTTAAGAATGTTGAACAAGGAACAAGGAATGATGAACGTTGAACGTTTACTTCATCATTCAACGTTCGATGTTCTTTGTTCGATATTCAAACGATTCTCAAAATCGTCGCCGCCACCACTCCCGCCGTTTCAGCTCGCAACCTCGTATCTCCAAGCGACACGGCATCAAAATGATTCTGGATAGCAAGCTGAATTTCTTCAGCGGTGAAATCTCCTTCGGGACCAATTAATATGATTTGTGAGGGAAGCGTTTCATTCACCAAGTCAGTTAAATTTCTTTTCTGGTCCTGGATACAATGCGCAATGAATTTTTGAGATGCATGGATAACTTCTTCCTGGCGGAAGATAATTTCGTAATCGATCGGTTTGTGTAGCACAGGTAACCAGCATTATTGAGATTGCAGCATGGCACTGACCAAAATATTGTTCATCAGGTCTTCACGAAACTTTTGTTTTTCCGTTGTATCACAAATCAAAGGAATGATCTCGTTAATACCAATCTCAGTGGCTTTCTCAAGAAACCATTCGAATCGGGCGGAGGTCTTGAGCAAAGAGATACCCATTGATATTTTGCGGGAGTCGTGAGGCGTGAATCGTGAGGCATTCACTTTTACCTGGCAATGCTTTTTATGATCGTGAACAATTTCTGTTGAAAGTAGATTTCCGTTGCCATCTGTTAAGTTCAACATCTCCCCTTTTTTCATTCTCAGCACCTGTATCACATGCCTGGAGGTATCTTCATCAAGAGTGATTTCTTTCTGCGCCCAATTATGATCCTCGATATAAAAAAAAGGAAGAGTCAAAGCGATGTTTTGGACGCAAAGGACGCGAAGAATCGCAAAGGCCGCAAAATAAAAAAACTCTCGCTAAGGAGAGTTTAAATATCATCTATTATCTATCATCTGTTATCTATCATCTAAAACGGGTCCTCCTCACTTATGTCATTCATCTTACTTCCCGTCTGAATGTAAAGCTTAGGTCCCTCATCATCTTTCACCGGTTTCCAGTTACCCGGCAGTCCGACCGGGCCAAAGTCACCGCCGTCATCTTCAATAAATTTCTGAATGTGCAGCAGCGCTCTCAGTTTTATTGTTTCCAACGAACCATTGCGGTGTTTTGCAATCCGTACGTGGGTCTCGCCACGATTGTTCTCGCCCATCTCATTTGTGGTAATATCATAATATTCGGGCCTGTACAAAAACATCACCATGTCGGCATCTTGTTCAATTGCTCCGGATTCACGTAAGTCGCTCAACTGGGGCATTTTTGTTCCGTCTTTCGCCCCGCGTTTTTCTACCTCGCGGCTTAACTGAGAAAGTGCAATGATCGGTATGCTTAATTCCTTGGCGAGACTCTTCAGGTTTCGTGAAATGTTACTGATCTCCTGCTCACGGTTGCTGTTTCGATTCTCTCCCGTACCACTCATCAACTGCAAGTAATCAAGAATGATCATTCCAATGTTGTGCTTGTTTTTTAACCGCCGGCATTTTGCCCTCAACTCAAAAATGTTCAAAGCAGGAGTATCATCAATGAATATCGGTGCCTGTGCCAGGCGCTGGATTCCTCTGGCGTACAACTGTTTCATTTCGTGTTCCTCAAGCTTCCCTCTTGCAATTTTTTCCAGCCATATTTCACTTTCGGCGGCAAGAATACGTTGCACCAATTGCCCGGCGCTCATTTCAAGAGAAAACACCGCTACGGGTGTTGGCTTGCGTGCGTGTAGCGCGGCATTGCGTGCGAGATTTAGTGCAAAAGCAGTCTTACCTACCGAAGGCCTTGCAGCAAGGATGATTAGATCGGTACTCTGCCAGCCATAGGTAACTCGATCCAAAGAAGAATATCCACTCGGCACGCCGGTTACGTCTTCATTTTTATTACGCAGATCCTCGATACGTTGAATCGTCTTCACCAATACCGAATCGATCGTATCAAAATTCTTACGCAAGTGGTTATTCGTTATCTCGAACAGTTTGCTTTCGGCGTCATCGAGGAGGTCGAATACGTCGGTGCTGTCCTCATAGGCGTCACCGATGATCTCCCCGCTGATGCGTATCAGCTCGCGCTGGATAAATTTCTGCAAAACGATCCTTGAATGCGTTCCAATGTTAGCAGAAGAAACCACCGTATTGGTGAGCTTGGTTACATAATAGGCACCGCCAACCATTTCCAGCTCTTCTTTGGTTCGCAATTCTTCCACGACGGTCAGTATATCGATCGGCTGGCTCTTCTGCGCAAGATTCTGCATGCATCGGAATATGCGTTGGTGGCCATCGACATAGAAACATTCGGGTTTTAAAATCAGTGTCGAATGCGTTTTTTTCCAGCATTATGGCGCCTAAGACGGCTTCCTCAAGGTCTTTGGCCTGCGGTGGCACCTTCCCATAGACCATGGTACTCAGGTCGAGGGAGGATTTGCGCCGTTTTCTGTCTCTGTTTAGGTTAGTAAGATCCATGTTCAGTCCTGGTGGGTAATAAAGCCTGCCGTGACGGCAGACAGGGTTAAACCATCGATTTTTTATCAATGACCATGGGGACGAAAATTCCAGACTTATATTAAGGATTCCTTATCTCTTTGTTACTAGAATGTTTCCCGGCAGTCAGTGAAGCGAATATAAAGGGAGAAAGTTCCCGCAAAAAAAATCTTTCTTATTCACTCTGAGTTCACAGGGTTGTTCACATGACTACGGGGATATTCATCCTATTTTCCATGGTCTTCCACAATTTAAAAAAAATAAGCACTAGAGCCAGCTTTAAATTCACACATTTTGTGATTAAAAAAAGTCACTCAATTTTTTGGTGAGGAGACGAAAACCCCAGAGTGGCACTTACATTGAAATGTGGAATATTCTCCCCGTTCTTTTTGCTTTAAAACCCAATGCTATCAGGCTTTGGCGGATTATTGGAAAAAGTATTGATTTTTTGTAATCAGCTACAGTGCTGACATCTTGCTGCTGTTGCGTCGCACTCTTCAACGCCTTGTTCGCTGTGGAGCAAGTCCAGCGCTCCATTCCAGAAAAGCAACAAGTGAATATTTTTTTTAATCCGCAACAAATCCGGCTTCTGCGTTCGGAAATCTGGTCGGTGGGATTATTTTAAAAAGTTAGAATCGGTATCTGGTATAGAATTTTGTCTTAAAAATCTTGCATAGTTTCTTTTCACACAATAATAACCGCAGACCAGCAGTTAAAACTTCACCCATCCCTTCTGCCGTAAGCGCGAATAACAAAAACATTTTTTATGGAAGCGATCAAACGGGTCAATAGACCTTACCCAGTCATTACACAAGTAGAGAACAACACCACGCTTTGGATCGGCCATTTAGCATCGGATCCTACCGACCATTTTGCCGGCCAAACCTTCACTTGTCCGGCGAGCGGTGATTTAAACAATATCCAGGTGTATTCAGCAATGGTGCATAGTCCCGGAGAAGTAATGCTTTCCCTCCACGCATTCGAGGAGCAAGCTAAAAGCTGGGGACCTGTCCTCGCGAGCGCCACAACAGTCATAGAAAAGAATGATGAGGATACCTGGATACGATTTGAGATGCCGCCAATGCCTTTACATAAAAATGCAACTTATGGCTTTCGACTTTATACGGACCACGCCATGATAGCTCTTGGTGAAGGCGCCGCGACAGGGCAAACTCCTTTCAAAGGCCAGGAATGGCATGCCGATTCAAACAATCAAACCGGTCAATTTTATAATTACTTCAGCCTGGCATTTAAAGTGGAAATGTGCGCCTAAGGAATATCCAATATCGAACATAGAATTCGATTCAGGGTCGGATTTCAGATTTTACCTCACCTATCGCTTTCTCTTAAGAATGATTGCTGAATTGTTTTGAAGATCACCTGAGAACCGGACCTGGTATCGGTCTACGCCGTCTTGTACTATCAGTAGACCCGTGTTCGGGGGAATTCGTCCAAGGTTTTCTGCATACATGACCAATTCCGATGAATCAGTCAAATTTGAAGTGCTAATCGACATTGTCACGAAATAATCGGTTGTCCATTTAGCACCACCGTTACGGTGTCGCCATCCACTTCTCCATTATCGTATAAACTAAGTCTTAAACTGTCTGACTTAAATGAAACCGTTTGAAGAACTTCAGTGTTCCTCCTGGCAATATCGGCCGCGGCAATAAGTTCCCGGGGTTTCACAAGTTCCATTTGCTTTTCACCAATAACAGGAGCCGCTTCGTTCTTTTCATGGGATGGTGATTCCTTTGTTTTGGTTTTGGAAGTTTTTGTTGACTCCTTTGTGTTGACCCCTGTTGACACTTTTTGCCCTTCACTTTTCTTTTCCGGCTGTGTAAAAGAAAGTTGCTTCAGCAGATCCATTTCAGTGAGCTTATCAGTCAATTTTGTTTTAGAACGGGAATTTCTTTTTTGAAGGTGCACGAGTCCCTCGAAGGAGTTTTCATGCAGAGACGTTCTCATATCCAGGGATCTTGTAGCGAAAGTTCCGGCGAGGGTCATAGTCGTATCCCTGCCTACCCAGGCCAGGGTCGCAGAAAGCTTCACTTTTCTCGGAGGAGTATTGTAATTGTCATAGATCAAGTCACCATCTTCAATGGATATGCTGCCCCTTTTCACTTTAAGTTCCATGATCTTCACTCCTACGTTTTCAACCCCATTAAACGTAAATGTCACGAGAGAGTAGCCGCTAAGTTTGTTTTTGTTCCCGCTGATCACCAGTTCGTATGGAACCTTCTGTTCACCTGTTTCTAAAAAGCCCGTCCATACACCGGTCAGGTCCTGTGCACAAACATGGAGCGGCAGAAAGAACAACACCAGGATAGTTTTCATGCAGTTCATTTATTACGGAATTGTGGCTCACATTAGGTGCTTAAGATACTCAATTTCCTTAGACATTTTATATTGGTTATATTGAACGGAGAATCCCTCTTGGCACGATTCTGTAGTTTTTGCCTTTTATGAATTCATCTTCGAAAAAGTTATTGAAAAAGGGAAAGCCTTCTGCGATACTAAAGAATATTGAGCCCATGCTCGCTACACTAGTTAGCGACCCGGTGGACGAAAGCGACTGGCTGTATGAGATAAAATGGGACGGCTATCGGGCCCTTGCTTACATGAACCAGGGAAAGGTTGACATTCGTTCAAGAAACAATAAATCATTCAACGAAAAATTTTATCCTGTTTACGAAGCCCTTCAACAATGGAAAATCGATGCGGTAGTAGATGGAGAAATTGTCGTGCTAAATGATGAAGGCGTTCCCGATTTTGGCGATCTCCAACTCTGGCGCAGCGAAGCCGACGGGCAGCTGGCGTTTTATGTTTTTGATCTCCTCTGGCTCGGCGGAAACGATATAATGGATTTACCCGTTGAGCAACGTCACCAATTGCTACAGGGCATTATTCCGCCTGGCAATGGCATCATCAAGATCAGCGAACAATTCGATACATCGGGAAGAGAATTTTTTCTATTGGCAGAGCGACTGGGACTGGAAGGAATCTTTGCCAAACGACGAGGGAGCGTCTATACACCGGGAATTCGTTCAAAGGATTGGTTGAAAATTAAAACAGAAAAAAGACAGGAGTTTGTTATTGGCGGTTACACGAAAAATGAGAACACGAGTAAATTCTTTAGTGCCCTTCTTGTCGGACTGTTTGAGAATGGAAAGTTTCATTTCGTGACTCCTGTAGGTACTGGATTTAATACGGCCACACAAAAAGACATCCTTCAAAAACTAAAACCTTATGAAACAAGAACCTGTCCTTTTGTCGCGGAGCCTGAATACAACAAGCCTTCCCGTTTTCGTCCCAATCCGCCGAAGGCCGAGGTGACGTGGGTAAAACCAAAGCTGGTGGCCGAGGTCAGTTATCGGGAAGAAACAAAGGACGGAGCTATTCGTCACCCATCTTTCAAAGGATTAA
Source organism: Bacteroidota bacterium (assembly GCA_005883855.1). Taxonomy (GTDB): domain Bacteria; phylum Bacteroidota; class Bacteroidia; order Chitinophagales; family Chitinophagaceae; genus VBAU01. The sequence goes on along the minus strand of VBAU01000116.1, from coordinate 7,319 downwards.
GGGAGGACAAAAAGCCCGGCGAGGTTGTAAGAGAGAAAGCACAAGGAACTGAAGACATCCCCAGGAAATCAACAGGAACCATAAAAGGTATTTCTAAGCTTCCTAAGAAAGAACGCCAGACGCTATTAAATCCAAAGGAAGAAGCACAGACAAGAAATGTGGGTGGACATGATCTGCATTTCACCAATCTCAGTAAAGTCTTCTGGCCAAAGGAAAAACTCACCAAGCGGGACATGATCAATTATTATTACCAGGTAGTTCCGTACATGTTACCATACATGAAGGACAGGCCTCAAACACTCAATCGTCATCCCCATGGAATTACTGGTCAAAGTTTCTACCAGAAAAACGTGAAAGGGAAAGCACCTAAGTGGATCAAAACATTTCCTTATTACAGCGCCACCGATGCAGAAGAAAAAGAATTCCTTGTGGGCACCGATGAGGCAAGCCTGCTGTACATCGCATCACTTGGTTGCATCGAAATGAATCCCTGGAGCAGTCGCATGCAGTCACCCGACAACCCTGATTGGTGCATCATCGACCTCGACCCTGATAAAAATACTTTTGACCAGGTGATCAAAGCGGCGCAGGTAACAAAACAGATCCTTGACGCAATCGGTGTATCCGGATACTGCAAGACCTCCGGCTCGACAGGGCTTCATATTTATATTCCGCTCGGCGCGAAATACAGTTATGAGGACTCAAGAGAGTTTGGCCGCAGTATCGTAAAGCTTGTTCACAACGAAATCCCATCCTTTACCAGTATCGAACGAAAGACGGCTGACCGGGAAGGAAAAATGTACCTTGATTTTTTACAAAACCGGTCCCAGGCTACAGTTGCCGCACCGTACTCGCTTCGTCCGAAACCGTTTGCTCCCGTGTCAATGCCTTTGCATTGGGAGGAGGTGAAGAAAGGATTGCAGATAAAAAATCATAACCTGCTCAATGCTATACCACGGTTAAAAGAAACGGGGGATTTATTTAAAGGAGTGCTGGGAAAAGGAATTAATATGCAGGCAGCGATCAAAAAGATGAAGTCCGTCTTCGAAATGGCGTAGCTTTTTCAGATTCCGTGGTGGTTTGTAGGGTGGCTGTGCTATATCAACATTTTCTTCAATCAAATACTATAATTTCAGAGCAGAAAAGATTTTACCAAAGACCCGTAACCTGCGTTGCTTCGCTTGAAATATTTAATCAACATCATTGCCTGCATATTCAGTTTGGCTTCCCTTGCGCAGAAGGTGAACAAGGATTTTGAAGTTCACATTACCAAAACACAGGAACCTATCATTGTTGACGGCGAAATGAAAGAAGCTGTGTGGCAACAGGCCCAAACAGCTGGCCAATTTTTCATGGTCTTACCAATGGACACTAGCAAAGCCCACGTCCCCACAGAAGTGAAGATGTTGTATGACAATAAAAATCTTTACATCATTGCGATATGTCACCTGGTAAAAAAAGTTCCATACATGGTAGAATCATTGCGCCGTGATTTTGTGTTTGGAAAGAATGACAATTTTATTTTCTTTCTTGATCCATTCAATGATCTTACCAACGGGTACACATTTGGAGCCAATGCAGCAGGTGCCCAATGGGACGGTATGTTGTACGAAGGTGGCAAAGCCGATCTCAATTGGGATAATAAATGGACTTCTGTGGTAAAAAATTATGACGATAAATGGATTTTCGAAGCCGCCATTCCGTTTAAGACTATCCGCTACAAAAAAGGAAGCACAACCTGGGGCGTTAATTTCAGTCGACTCGATATTACAGCTGCAGAGAAATCAGCGTGGGCACCCGTCCCGAGGCAGTTTCCTACCGCTTCCCTGGCTCACACCGGCGAATTGATTTTTGATCAGCCATTACCGAACCCGGGATTGAACCTCGCTATTATCCCATATGCACTCACTGGGATCTCCAAGGATTACTCATCAACAAACAAATCACTTTATAAAAGAGAAATTGGGGCTGATGCGAAAATCGCCCTTACCTCTTCACTCAACCTGGACCTGACGGCAAATCCTGACTACTCACAAGTGGAAGTGGACAAACAAGTAACTAACCTGGATCGCTATGAATTATTTTTCCCTGAGAAAAGACAGTTCTTTCTTGAAAATAATGACCTGTTTGGAAACTTCGGATTGCCGAACATTCGCCCATTTTTCTCACGACGCATTGGCCTTGGTGTGCCAATAAATTTTGGAGCAAGGCTCAGCGGAAGCATTGATAAAAACTGGCGCATCGGCGTCATGAACATGCTTACCAAAAAATTAGAGGACACAGGATTGCCTGCTCAGAATTTCACAGTAATGGCCCTGCAAAGAAGAGTGTTTGCGCGATCCAACATTCGTGTTTTGTTTATCAATAAACAATCTCTCAACTACGAACCCTGGAAGGATACTACAAAACCTGAGTATTCGATGTACAATCGAAACATAGGTGCTGAATATAACCTCGCATCTTTTAATAATGCATGGACCGGCAAATTCTTACTATTGAAATCTTTTTCTCCTGGCGTGAATGACAAAAGCTTGACCCATGCTGCTAACCTCCAATATACGAACCGGCACTGGACCATCTTTTGGCAACACGAATATGTAGGTGAGCATTATTCTGCGGAGGTCGGCTATGTGCCACGCAACAATTACATCAGGTTAAATCCAACTATTAGTTACTTATTTTTTCCCAAGCGTACTGTTATATTGAGTCACGGCCCGCGATACAACGCAAATTATTATTTCACTCCATCCTTTGAGACCACGGATTATGAGAATATATTATCGTACATCTTTAACCTGAGGGATCAAAGCACTTTTGACGTGTGGGTGAACAAGGCCTATGTAAAATTGTTACAGCCCTTTGATCCTACCAATAGTGGGAAAGATTCGTTAGCGGCAGGGACCGAGCATCGAGCAAAAGCGTTCGGTTTTGACTATGTTTCCAAGCCACAACGTCTTTTTACTTACAGTGCGTCTGCGAGATTTGGAGGTTATTATGCCAATGGGAAACTTTACAACGTGACGACGGACCTGGGTTACAGGTTTCAACCTTACGTAAGAATTACTCTCAATACCGTTTATACCCACATCGAACTACCACAGCCCTGGAACAACGTTACATACTGGTTAATCGGTCCGCGGATTGACGTTACATTTACCAACAAACTTTTCCTTACGAGTTTTATTCAATACAACAGCCAGATAAAAAATATCAACATCAATACGAGGTTTCAGTGGCGTTATCATCCTGCCTCTGATTTATTTCTGGTGTATACAGACAATTATTATTCATCACCGCTATCAATTCATACCAGGGCGTTTGTGATAAAGTTTACTTTTTGGTGGAATAGTTAGAGGCTTTTTGCCCAATCATCCATTTTTCGTTCAAGGATATTTAAAGGCATGGCTCCATCTTTTAATAACTCGTCATGAAATGCGGCCAGGTTAAATTTTTTGCCGAGGGACTGCTCATATTTTTTTCGGAGTTCTTTTATTTTGAGCTCCCCAACTTTGTATGCAAGTGCCTGTGCCGGCATCGCCATGTAACGTTCGATTTCAGCGGTGGCACTCTGCTCGCTGATCGGTTCATTGTCCATCATATATTTTATCGCTTGCTCCCTGGTCCATCCCTTTGCATGCATGCCAGCATCTACAACCAACCTGATGGCCCTGTGCATTTCATCACCCAACGCATACATGCTTTGATAAGGATCTGCATACAATCCCATTTCATATCCCAGGCTTTCTGCATAAAGACCCCAACCTTCCGAATAAGCAGAGTTGCCACCATAGCGACGAAAATCAGGAAGACTTGTATTTTCTCTTTGTAAAGAGATCTGATAATGATGACCCGGAATTGCTTCATGCAAGAACAAATTGGTTTTGGCTGTGGTGTACTTTGTTGGATCCACAATCGGGACGTAAAAGATTCCTGGCCGGGTGCCATCAGCTGTACCTGCAAAATATTGAGCGGCCGCTGTTGCGGCCCTGAAAGACTCCGTCTGTCTTACTTCAAATGGTGTTTTGGGAAACCGTGTAAAATATTTTGGCATGAATGGTTGTATTCTTTTTTCTACCGCACGGTACGCATCCAGCACCTCATCTGCTGTTTTATACGGCTTAAATTTTGGATCGTTGCGCATATAATCAAAGAAGACTTGCAGATCGCCGTTGAATCCTACAGTGCCTTTCACTTTTTCCATTTGTGCGCGGATTCTCTTTACCTCTGAAAGTCCAGTGTTGTATAATTCGTCGGGTGTTTTGCTGGTGGTAGTTAATAAACGGATCCGGTAGTTGTAAAATTTATCTCCGCCTGGTAATGGCCCGACGCCACTTGTTTCCCTGGATGAGGCCAGGTATTCATTCTTCAAAAAATCTGCAAGCTTTTGGTAAGAGGGAACGATTTCTTCATTGATCAATTTTATATAGGCGTTGGTCAGTCTTTCCTTATCAGCGCTTCCAAAGGCAGCTGGCATATTGTTGATAGGACCATAAAAAACGGATTTAGCCGGGTCCTTCGTTACAAATGCTTCCATTTGCGGAATCATTTTAACAACCAGGGCCCTCGGCAACACAAAACCTTCTTTTATTCCTTTTCTGAAATAGATGATGGCGCTATCAGCCCACACAGGAAATTGGCCAGCCCGTTTCAGCCAATTGTCATAATCGGTTACTGTCTTAAATGGCTGAATCACGGTTCCGCTTCCGAATTGCCCGATCGTCAAGGGCAATCCGCCGAATTGATTAAAGGGCATCCGGTTGTCTTTATAAGTCAGTCCTTCAAGAGCCATTTCCATGTCCCTTTTGAAAATGTCGTAGCTGATCTGATCATTTTTGTTCAAGTGATCGCCGTCAAAGCGCTTGATCCCATCCAGGTAACGGGAATAAAATTCCTTCAGCTTATTCCTGTAGCTGTCTGTGAAATCCTCAAACAGCAAGTCGTTGTAGCGATTGTCGCCAATTGATGTGGCATTAAATGGAAAAAACTTTAGCGACTCCTCAGAATAGCCTTTAAAAAAATTCGCCAGCTCTTTATTTTCCTGCTGTGCCTTCGCAATTGTTATAAAAAATACAAGAGTGATGAGACCGGGTAATTTATACTTCATGACGAACGTTTAAAAAAAGAAAACAATATAATTAATTATTAATGGAACAACTAGCGGGGTTGAGCAATCACACTTACAAAACCGTTTTTCCCATAAATCTTAATCAAAAAAACGATAACTGGCAGACTGTTCTGGCAACATGTTTGGGGTAAATTAATCGTGATAATATTATCTCATTAACAAAATCCTAAGTTATGAAAATAAAAATTTTAATGCTGGCAGCGGGAATGGCTGTGTTGGCTTCCTGCGGCCCATCATATAGAGTGACGGAAGGATCAACGGTTGGCATTGACGTACCAGCCGGTGTTAAGACAACATTTGTATCTGCATATCCTACGGCATCGGATGTTGTCTGGGTAATGTACGATGCTTCCACAGTTCCAGTAGACTTGGAATTGACGGGGTGGCCCGATATGGATCGAAGCGACTATGTAGCGACGTTCTACATGAACGGTGACAAGTATTATGCGTATTATGATCCTAATGGTGATTGGATCGATGATCTTCCGGGCAAGTTGTAAGTTGAGAAATGTAGCATGCTTACAACTCATATGAGTGGAGAGGTCGGACGCAGATAAATATATATTCGTATCGATGATCTTCATAGTGCAACAGAATGCTTACTGTAAATATGGCAAGTTACTAAAGAGTGAACGATGCCTGATCGAAGTTTATCAGTAATCAGTAATGAGTAATGAGTCCCGACGCAGCGAAGCTGGTCGGGTCTGACGACTCTGACGAGTGTCAGACTCCGTCAGAGATGCCGATCGCACACGTCGGCATGCGATGCAACAGGAGCCAAATAGTTATTCACAAGCATGGCACATAATTTAAATTACCATAAAGTGGTATTGACTTCGGATTTGAAATAATCTTACCTTGCTGATGTCAATAATATTTACGCACGTTTAAATTTGAGTACTATGATCAAGTTACAAGTTATCGGACATTTAGGCAAAGACTGTATCGTGAATACAGTAAACGGAAAAAATGTGATCAACTTCACAGTGGCTCACACTGAAAAGTTTCGCGACAGCCAGGGCAACAACCAGGAAAGAACAACCTGGGTTGATTGCGCATACTGGACCGATCGCACAGGCATTTCTCCTTACCTAACAAAAGGTAAACAAGTCTTTGTAGAGGGCACACCCGAAGTGAGAACTTTTACCAGGAGTGATGGTACTGCCGGCGCATCGCTATCCTTACGTGTACGTGAGGTGCAATTGTTAGGAGGGCGCGGCGATAATCTTGGCGCACCAGCAGTGACAAGTGCTGAATCATATTCTTCAGCAAAAACGGCGATACCCAATGCGGCTGACATCAGTGAGCCCATTGATGACCTGCCATTTTGATGTTAGCAATAACATTTTCCTCAAGCCTCTCAATAGCGAGAGGCTTTTTTGTTGCCCACCTGAAATAAGACTTGACTATCACCCTCCCTAACGACGGCCCATTACTCACACCTCACGCATCATCACTCATTACTCATTATCTTACTTTTGCTCATGACCGAACAACTATTTTCTCATCATCAGTTATTCGATTTCACTAAAACCGTTCTTCAAAAAATCGGCTGTTCGCCGGGCGACGCAGACATTGCTACGCGAGTGTTGTTGTCGGCCGATCTGCGTGGAATTGATTCACACGGTGTGGCGAGATTGAGTGGATATGTGCGCCTGTGGGAAGCAGACCGCATTAACCCCAAACCTGAAAAAAGGATCGTACACGAGTCTCCATCCACGGCTGTTGTCGATGGAGATCGCGGTTTGGGCCTAGTGGTTGCACCGTTTGCAATGCAAGTAGCTATTGAGAAAGCGAGAAATGCAGGAACAGGTTGGGTGAGCGTTCAAAACAGTAATCATTTTGGTATTGCAGGATACCATGCAATGCTGGCTTTGGGTCACGATATGATTGGGATTGCCCTAACCAATGCCAGCCCCTTAGTGGCGCCAACATTTTCTGTTGAACGCTTGTTGGGAACAAATCCCATTTGCGTGGCAGTTCCCGCTGGTGACGAACCACCCTTTGTCGCCGACATGGCAACCACCACCGCTGCCAATGGAAAGCTTGAAATTCTTCAACGGAAAAATGGTGTGGCGCCACTCGGATGGATCCAAAATAAAAAAGGCGAACCATCGACCAACCCCCATGAACTAAAAGCCGGCGGTGCGCTATTGCCGCTCGGCGGCGACAGAGAACACGGGAGTCATAAAGG
>VBAU01000540.1:1896-3947 GCA_005883855.1 Bacteroidota bacterium | reverse complement strand
TTTTTATGTCAAGGCAAATAATTGTATTACTCATTATTCATTACTCATTATTTATTATTACAGTTCGCTTACTTTGCAATAAACTCGGATATCACCAACGAGTGACTGTTCGCACTCATTACTGATTACTGATTACTCATTATTAGTTTAAGAATTCCAACACGAGCTGTTCTTCAAGACCCATATAGTCGCAAAATTCACGGATGGTGAGTACCTGGTGTTCTGCTTTGTTTAAGGTCTTACGTACTTCATTCCAAAGAATACAGGCCCTGCGATAACTTTTTCCGGTTATCATTTTGATATCCTTGGGATAGATAATGAGTCGCTTTTGCATGCCATGTTTGTGTAACATCGAAATAAAAATTGATTAATTCATTCTTCATCTTCTTCTTCGTCACCCAGTGGTGGGCGGCCCAGCAACTTCACATATTGTTCCGTCGTGACCAGCTCCAGTATATCACAGGGAGCACAATCCAATGCATCGCATATTTTATGTAGAGAAGAAAACCGAATGCCTCGTGAATGGCCATTCTTTAACCGGCTGAGATTGGAGATGGTGATACCGGTCGCTTGACTTAACTCACTAAGTGATCTTTTTCTCTTTGCCAACATCACGTCCAAATTTACCAGGATCGGCATATTATATGATTGAAGAATTTTCTTTTTGAAGTCGGTGGCCTTTCTCAAATGCTTTGGCAAGTAGCAGCAAGAGAAATCCAATAATGAAGGGAATTTTATTCTCCCAGAGCACCTGCGCAAATGCTGGCCTGATCTCAGCAGGTATCTCCTTGCTGAATACACAATAAAATACCAGTTGGAAAAAAAGGGGGGCGATAGCCAAAGCCATAAACACTCGCCCCGCCACCCGCACATCTCTTGTATTTTGATAGCTGAACACTCGTCCCTTACTTATCCGCAGGATGATTCGCAGAGTCCTGAAAATGGCATAGTACAGAACCAGCACGCCCACTAGAATACTAACGAGCAACATTCCAATGTCAAGTATCCAGTATGTCCGTTCTTCTATCGGCATAAGAATGTAGCCGGCTTGTGGATTTCCAAAACCGGTTGCGGGCTTCACATATCTTACGGGTATTTCTTTTGTCTCACAGTGGCCATATGAATCACCGGATTTTTTGCGATCCTGTTCGCACGATGTTATCATGTATTTATTTCCTTCCAAATAGAATGCAGACTCATTGGAAATCTCGTAACCAGCAAGCGACAGGTAATAGCATTCTTTATTGTCCAGGTTATCCTTTCTTACGGAGGCACCGCAAGTTACCGGAGCACGTAATTTGCTAAAGCCAATCGTTGCAAAAAACTGTGAAACGCCCAGATCAGAAAGTTGCGATTCTTCGCATTCTATAACTTTTTCCAGGCTGTCCCTGATCCTCCCGTACTCATTATTCGGCGACCAACGGGTACTATCCAGATGTCGCAACGAGTAATCGAAGGGTCGGCCAATTTCTGGAGTCCACCCCGCGATCACAATTATAAATATGATCGCCGCGCCCGCCATGGTCATTAGGGCATTGTCGACCAAGGATTTTCTTTTCATAAACAGTTGCTTTAACCACAAATTAATGGTTTTTTATCGTATACAATAAAAATATTTAAGTTAGCAATAAGCAAGGATATTGAACCATTAAGGAGTTAAGGGAGATTAAGACTTGATTTCCTTAATTTCTTAACGGTTCAATAAATCTGCTGTAGAATGTTGAACCATTAAGTAGTTAAGAGACATTAAGACTTAACTTCCTTAATTTCTTAATGATTCAAAAAAAGCGTGCTCTCAAAAGAATGCTTCTGGCTGCCTACGTTTTTCTTTTTCGAAGATGTCGCTTCACGGCTGCAGCCGAAGTTCCAACTTCACGTACCGCGGCCTCAAGCCGGGCGCGGCCAATATTGAATTCACAACACCACCACGCCAGTTCCCATGGTTCGTGGATATTAATGCGACGCGCATCCTGCGGTCGGCGTTTTTTTAGATTGTCAGTCATAGTGACCTCCTTTTTTGAAAATTGAACAAGCAAATAAAAAATGCAATA
>VBAU01000540.1:1221-1732 GCA_005883855.1 Bacteroidota bacterium | reverse complement strand
TTGCAATGAAAATAGTGATGGCTGCCACAGCAGTTCCCATCTTAGTACTTGATGAAAATATTGGCTCACTCATAAAATCTTGCAAGCTTTAGTTATCGTTTTTTATCGCAGTTTGGCTCACCCCGCCGGCCACGGTTCCCGCTACCAACAGGTATCCCGCGATCTTTACAAGCAACGCCGGTATTGCGACAGGCGCGCCTACGATCGCCGCGCCAATCGCTCCCAGTACTAAACCAATATTTCTTATCTTTTTAAAGAATGAAGGTGTTGGCTCCTGCATTCTTTGCATTACATTGTTCATTTTTTGTTTGATTAAATAGTGAAAAAAACCTGGTCTTTGCTGCCAAAAAAGAAACCGGAACTAAATACCCTTTCATTTTTTTTGAAGACGTCTGCGCAGTACGCAACCATTGCGCCATTGTTGCGTATACTTATCAAAGTCGAACGTCTGCTAAAATTCGGGGGTCAGTTCATAAAATCCCGCGGCAATACACGATACCTTGGGGCCGTT
>VBAU01000540.1:0-1174 GCA_005883855.1 Bacteroidota bacterium | reverse complement strand
GTTCGTGCCAATGGAAAAATACATCCTGTAGTTCCGGTTTCATTTTTTTCATTTCTTAAGACTAAGAAATTCATTGTCGATTGCCAGTTATCAATCGACAATCGTTGCGATCTTCAAAGGGTATCGCGATCAGACTACTGCCAGAGCTCCGGTATAAGAACTGATCGCAACATCTTTCCCGTTTTCACTAAGAAAGCTAATCCAGGTATGCACTTCCTTACCACTAAACAATTTCACCGGGAGGGAAGCTGTTTCGGCAGAACGCAAAGCATCACTCACAATAAAAGTGCAAGCGTTTAAGCTTTCACAATACGCGATCAATACGGGTCTGTCTGCAGCTTCCGCATTTCCATAGCCAGCGTTATCTTTCCAGGTAAAATCGATCACTCCTGGTGATGTACAAGTTGCGGCGGGGTTAACAGCACGCGACAAAAATCCGCTTGCCATGAGCACCTTGCTGTATGCTATGCGCAAATCGGGATAATCACCTGTAATCGCCTGTTGCAATACACTTGAAAGAGCCTTGTTTCGGAGCGTCATCCTGGCTTTGGGCTCCGGAAACGTGATGGCCAGCAGAGATGAGATCGCTTTTACGAAACTCGCCGCAAGCTTGAACTTTGCTCTTTGAATTTCAATTTTCAATGACACGTCCCTCTTTTTTTTCTTGCGAGGTTTGCTTCGCACATAACATATGCCCTTCCAGGAGCTTCCAATTACTGCACCTATTCTACCGGAAAATGGTCCTAATAGTCCGGGGTTATATTTTGCCATACATTTCTTTTTTAAGAGTGAATAAATGGTGTTCAAGACAGCCCGTGCACGTAACTAGTATGAATTTGACTGCTGAATCAAAAATATAGTGCGAGCCAAGCGTCTCCAAATAACACTGCACTTTCTGCACTTTTGTACACTTTTGTACACTTTCTGCACTTTCTGCACTTTTGTACACTTTCTGCACTTTTGTGCACTTTCTGCAGTTTTGTACACTTGCTTAATGTTTCGGCTCTCACGTGCAAATTTGAAAATTGCTCTCCTGGAGATGATCATCAGGATTGCAGAGAAGGACCCTGGAATTGAGTTTGCAAAAAAGCCTGGTACCACAGTAAAGCGAATGAAGCCTGAAGGTGACTGGAATGGTGAGCCGCTCACTCATGATTCCTTCTCATTCAATAAT